>VFKT01000350.1 GCA_009885395.1 Deltaproteobacteria bacterium
CGCTGCATGCCCCGGGTGGTTACCGGATCGAAAACCTCAGCGTGGGCGCAGCCGTCGAGCTTTTACGTCAACTATTTTCTCCACTATGGACCCGAGCTGCGCGATTCGATCCTCGGGCCTGAGCGGCGTGAATAAACGCTTGCTACCGCTTGCCGAAGCCGTGCGGCTGGGTCACCGCATTTCGCCGCATGCCGGCTCGCCCATGTAGCCGCCCGATCCGCTTTCGCTGGTGCGGACGGCGGTGACGCGCCGCACCCGCCACGGCAAATTGCTGGGCGCCCAGCACGCGATTGCGCTGGAGGCGGCGTTGCGCGCGGTGACGAGCGATGCCGCGTGACAACTCGGCGACGATCTTGAGACGGGTGCCATCGCAGCTGGTTTGCGCGCGGATTTCACGGTACTTGAGCGCGACCCCTTCGAAGTCGCGGTCTTGGATCTCAACCGTATCGCTGTGCTTGGCACCTGGCTCGACGGTGAACCGACGATGGGCTGACCGTTATGACGTCTTCGCCGAGGCGATGAACTTACCAGTTTCGTTCTTGATGGCAGTATTGAACACCGACTCGAAGCAGATGCCGGTGTCGCGGGCGACGATCTGCGCCGTCACGGGAAAGGTGAAGGGCGGCTCGGCCAGATCGAGTGCGGCGCCTTTGCCCCGGACCAGCATCATGCCCGCTGCACCCGTTTGCAGTTTCGCGGCGAGCAGGCCGTCTGAAGCGCCGCTCGGATCCTTGTAGAGCAGCAGGCCGGGCTTCGGGCTTTCCCAGAGATGTGCCTCGAGGGCGGGCAGCTCATAGGTCGCAACAGCATCGGGCGGCAGTACATGGTCGGCCAGCAGGCCGCTTGCGTCCCAGACGCAAAGGCCGAGGTCGCTCTCGGCCCTTGCGTCGCCGATGTCGTCTGTGTCGAGCGCGGCTTTCGCCCATTTGTAGAGCAGCGAATCCGAGGCATCGGTTCCGCCCTGTTTTGCGACCAGTTGCCCAACGCCCGCGGCCCGGCAGCCGGTCAGAGGAGCGGCGGGGCAGCGCGCCGTGCCCTTCTCGATCCGGAAGCTGTCAAGGATCGCGCCGTTGTATTGCAGAAAATGACCGTCGAGCGTGTCGCCGTCGACCTCGAGGACAAGAGTCCCGTACTTGACCAACTTGGCCGCCATCAGGCGATGCCCCTCGACCGGGATGAAGGCTCGCGCGTCGGAGGCGCTGCCGGCGACGACGAAGACCGCGCCCTGGTTGGGGCCGGCGCCGGTATCGGCCTTGCGATAGGCGCCATCGCTCGCGGGATCGCCCGAACCGGTGTCGAGCAACATACCCGCGTCGAGGGTGGTGGAGAGGCCGTGGTGTCCATCGATCAAGGGGGTTCGCTCGTAATCATGGCTATGGCCCGAGAGCACAAGATCGACGCCGTACTCTTCGAGGATCGGCACGACGTTTTCGCGCATTTGGACCTCGTTCACCTCGACATCGGAGTCGTGGTACTGGCCCTTGCTGTAGGGCGGATGGTGCCAGGCTGCGATGACCCAATCGGCGGTGGTGGCCATGAGGTCCTGCTCGAGCCAAATCAGCATGGTGCTGCCCACGGCGCGCGAGTTGTCCATCGAATCCAGCGCCACGAAATGGATATTCCCGTAGTCGAAAGAATAATAGGCCTCGCTGCCCGAGGCGACGCCGTTGCTGCCCGACTCGCGGGCGGCCGGGAAGTCGAACATTGAAAAATATGGACCCGTCTGGGTGCTGCCGTTGTTGCCGCCGTAGCTCTCGTGGTTGCCCAAGACCGACCAGAGCACCTCGCGGCGCATGAAATCCTCATAGAAGTCAAATACCGGGGCCTGGTAGGTGGCGTCGTTGCCCGCAAAATAGGCGTTGTCACCGAGCATCATCCAGACATCGGTGGCGTCGGAGGGATCGCTGCCGCTGTAGGCGAAGTAGGCATCGCGCGTCGCGACGTGGGCGGGATTGACGTTGCCCGAGTCGCCGTACGCCCAGATGCGGATGGGTTGCCGGGTGCCGGGGGTGGGAAGGGTGGTGAAGCGATGGTCGGCATCGTCGCCAGCCAGTACCGTCGTGGTGGTGCCGACGGCATAGCTGTAGCTGGTCGCGGCGGAGAGGCCTGTCACCGTCAAGGAGTGTTCGGTGGTGAGGCTGGCATCGGAGACCGTGCTGTCAAGGCTTCCCGGTGCCGCGCCGAATTTGATGACCGAGTCGCTGGCGATATCGGTACGCCAGCGCACGATCATGCTGCTCGTGGTCGGTTTCTGCAGATAGGGGCCGCGGATGATGGTCTGTCCGTAGGCCGGGCCAGCAACCAGGTCGCAGCCGAGAAGGAAGGTGGCGAGGGCGACGAGCCGACGTGGTCGGAGGACGGCTTTGGTTTTCATTTTCAAGGTTCTCCTGCTCCTGGTGCATCTAAAAATTTGACGTCGGCGCGCAACTTGCTCTCTAGCGCCGCGAGCCGCTTGCCGCGGCGTTCGGAGGGTCGTGCGGCCAGGGCGGTGAGTGCTGTTTGGCGCACCTGCCGGGCTTCGGTGCGGCGGCCGAGGTCATCGAGCACGTCGGCGCGTCGGGCCAGCCAGTCAGGGTGCTGCGGGCTCTGCGTGAGCAGCAGATCGATCCGCTCAAGTGCTGCAGCGTGGCGGCCGGTCGCTTGCTCCAAATCAACTGCTGCGAGTTCGACCGTTGCGACAAGTCCGAGTTTCAAGCGGGCCAGCTCGGCCGCACGCAGGGCCTCTTCGGGGCGATGGGCAGTCCCGCAGGCGGCCATGGCCTGCAGCACTCGGGCCGGTTCGGGTTGGGTCGAAATCTCGAGCACCTTGATGAAATCGGCGGCGGCGCCAGCGGAGTCGCCCTGGGTCTGTCGGGTCGTGCCGCGCAACCAGAGCAACTCGGGCGCGTTGGCGTCCTCGAGCAGGGCCGCGTCAATCATGGCGTGGGCGAGGCCGGGCATGTCGCCGATCAACAGGGCCTCGGCCAAGGCCGCGGTTGCCGCTGCCCGGGGCGCGCCAAGGGCGAGGGCACGTTGCGCCGCGGCTGCCGCAGCGTCGGCGTGGCCGGCCTGTCGTTCGAGGCTGGAACGTTGGAGGAGAAGATCGGGGTCGTTGGGGTGGGCGGCCTCGGCCCGTGTCAGCTGGGCGGCCTGTTCGCTCGGCGGCGCATGGGCCGAGACCCTAGGCACGGAAAAGCCCCAGCCGAGGACGAGGCTCGCCACGATGACGACGGCAACGCCCGGGCGAGGTCTCCGGGTGGCCCGATGGCGGCCAGAGCTGAAGCGCATTCGAAGAAGATAGGCCGAGTCCTCGCGCGATACAATCGCTTGAATTCTGCAGCCGGGTTCCCGTGCTCGAATCGGCGCCGAGCGCCGCATCCGGCCGGGTTTGAAGCGGTTTCAGCCTGGGCTGGCGCAACGCGGGCAGGGCTCTCGGCGAGGCGGGAGTGCCTCTGGACTCGTGTCGTCGCTCTCGGCGAGGGGGCGAAGCCACCCCGCAGCCGGCTCCGCCGCAAGCTGTGCCAACCAGTTCAGGGTGGCCAGCGCGGCCATGGTCCCGAGCAACGCGGCACCGACCACGTCGGTTGCGGGCCAAGCCTCGCCAAGACCCTCCGTTGAGTCCAAAGGCGGTGCGGTGCAGCAAGCCAGGCACCACCCGGAGCCGGTCGGCAGCAGCAGCAAGGCCGGTTTCGGCCCAGAGAGCAGGCCGATTTCGCCAACGCCGGCCACCTGCCGAGGCAGGGCGGTGATCGGGTCGATCCCGGCCGTACCCGGCGCTGCGAAGCGCATCGCGAGTTCGACATCGCGTGAAAGGCCCTCGATCGAGTCAATCTCGGCCATGCCGGGCGCAGCGAAGGGCAAGCCTCCGGCGTTGTCGGCGGCGAACCCGAGGTCGACCAGCAGCACGTCGAGCGGGACCAAAGCTCCTCTCGCTGCGATTTCATGCAGGAAGGAAGAGCCAGGTCGTCGCTGCCACAAGGGGGCGAGAGCCCAAGCCGCGTCGGCCCGCGTAAGCCCAGGCAAGCACTCGATCTGCCCGATGCCGGCGCCGGCGAGATAGCTCGCCGCGTAGGCGCAGCCTATGCTCTTGCCGACGATCCGCACTCTTGACGAAGCCAGGCGGGCCTGAGCGCGCCCACCCATTGCCGGGATCAGGATCTGTCGACTGTAGAGCTCGATCTCGGAGTCGGAGAGAGCCATTGGCAATTGTTCCGCCGCGCGTGTTCTCAGCGCTGGGGCAGATCTGCCGGACGCGGCATCTCGCCCCAGCCCTGCCATAGATTGGTGCTGAGGTATTTATCGCCGAAATCGGGAAAGACAATCACGATTTCGCCTTCGTCGAGCGTCCGGGCCAGTTTCAGAGCCGCCCAACAGGCCGCTCCCGAGGATTGTCCGACCAGCAGACCTTCCTCGCGGCCGAGCCGGTAGACCATATCGTAGGCTTCGTCGGTCGGGGTAGGGATCTTGTCGTCAAGCTCGCCTTCGTGGTAAATGCCGGGCACGATCGAGCTCGCCATATGCTTGAGACCCTCCAGTCCATGGAAGGCATCGTCAGGCTCGATCGCCATGATTCGGATCGCCGAATTTTGCTCTTTGAGGAAACGGCCGGTGCCCATGATGGTGCCACTGGTGCCGATACCGGCGAGAAAGTGCGTGACCCGCCCGCAGGTTTGTTCCCAGATTTCAGGACCGGTGGTTTCGTAATGGGCCAGCGGGTTGGCCTCGTTGAAGTACTGGTCTGGCTTGAAATAACGATCCCGGTCGTCTGCGATGATCTCACGGCAGAGCCGGATCGCGCCGTCGCTTCCCTCCAGCGGATCGCTCTCGATCAGCTTGGCGCCAAAGGCCTGGATGATCTGCCTTCGTTCGATGCTGGCGTTGCTTGGCACGACCATCTCGACCGGGAAGCCTAGCGCCGCACCCAGCATCGCGAGAGCAATGCCCGTATTGCCCGAGGTGGAATCGATGATGACCTTGCCTTGACGAAGATTTCCGGTGCGCAGGCCTTCCTGCAGCATGCGCAGCGCCGGGCGATCCTTGATAGAGCCGCCTGGGTTGAAGCCTTCCAGCTTGGCCCAGACTCGCACCTTCGGGGGCAGGTCGGCGGTCACTCCCCGCAGGCGCAGTAGCGGGGTTCGGCCGACCAGATCCACCAGCGAATCTGCCCGGAATCCGTCGGGGCGAGCCGACACGGCAGCCGCCTTAGCTGCGTCCGCCGGCGATGGCTGGCACGATCGCGATCTCGTCGCCCTCGGCGAGTTTGGTCGCGAGTCCACCCAGGAACTTGACGTCGTCCCCGTTCAGATAGAGGTTGACGAAGCGCCGCACCTTGCCCTGGTCGTCGCAAAGACGCTCGCGGATGCCCGGGAAACGACGCTCCATTTCTTCGAGCAGGGCTCCGACGTTCTCACCCACCACCTCGACGCGTTCGTTGCCTTCTGTGAACTTTCGGAGTGGGGTGGGAATCTTGACGTGAACGGCCATGGTAACGGAACCTCCGGATGGGGACATTGGCGGTGAGGCCAGCTAAGCGCAAGTGGGGCAGCGCGGATTGCGTCGCAGCTCGATCGTTCGCCAACGCAATCGTACCCCGTCGAGCATCGCCAGCCGGCCAGCGAGTTCCGGGCGCCGGCCGGCCGCGATCGCCAGAGCTTCGGCAGCCATGCGAAGCCCGATGGCCCCCACCACCGGGCCGAGGATGCCGCTCTGCTGGCAGGTGGCCAGCTCGTCGGTCTCGCGAAGGTCGGGAAAGAGGCAGCGCACGCAGGCGGTTTCACCGGGCAGGATGGTCACGAGCTGACCGTCGGTGCCGACCGCACCGGCGTGTACCAGGGGGATGTGATGGCGGATGGCGGCCTCGTTCAGCAGCAGTTTCGAGGTCACGCCGTCGGTGCCGTCGAGGATCGCCACGGCATCGCCAAGCAGCGTATCTGCGTTGTCCGGCCCGAGCCGGGAGGGAATGATCTCAAGGGCGAGCCCGGCGTCGTTGGCGGCGGCACGCAAGCGGTCGGCTGCAGCGTCAACCTTGAGTCGGCCGAGATCGTCCGTTCCGTAGAGGGGTTGGCGTGGCAGGTTCGAGAGCTCGACGTGGTCGTCATCGATCAGGCGCAGATGGCGCGCCCCGGCCTGCACGAGGGCGGCAGCGGCGGGGGTGCCGAGCCCGCCCAACCCGACCAGGACGAGGGGCCCGGGCAGGCGGGGAATCACGGTGTCGCCGATGGGTTTCTTTCCTGGAGGAGACGGTTGCGGAGAGCCACGGTGTTTGGACCAAGAGGCGCGTCGCGCTCTGAATTCTCATCGCTGCGCGGGTGGTCTTTGAGGGCTGCGGCGGCGAGTGTCGCCAGCTCGGTATCGCCCTGTTCGAGAGCAACCTCGCGCAGGCGGGCGATCGCCTCCCTGGCGGCAACGGTCTCGGGGTAGCGCAGCAAGGTTGCCGCCACGCGGGCTTGGCCGGCCTCGGGCTTGTTGCGGTCAATGTAAAAAGTAGCGACGTAGAGTTCACGCGCGGCGAGGTGCTCACGCACCGTGGCGAGGTCGGCTTCGGCCTCCTTGGCCGCGGGCGTCCCGGCGTGACGATAGACCAGGTTGCGGTAGCGTTCATGGGCGTTTTGGGCCGCGCCGAGATCCCGGTCGAGGTCGTCCATCTGGGCGTAGTAGGCCGCAGCAATGCGAAATTCGATCCGCTCGATGTCGCGATGGGTCGGGTGCATGCGTTGGAAGTTGCCATACGCGACGATCGATTCTGGCCATTTTTCGTCGGCAAAAAAGGAATCAGCGAGGCGCAACTCGACATCCTGGGCGCGCGAGTCGATCGGGTAGTGGTCAAGGAACAGTCGGTACTGATCGATCGCAAGCCCGTAATTTTGTCCGACCTGGTCGGTGACAGCCTGTTTGTAGAGATCGGTCGCCGGCGGCACGTTTATCGCGCTCGGGCCGCAGGCCGCGACCAGGAAGATTGAAGAGAACACACCTGCCAGACGTCCAAAGCGCATGGGCGGAAGCTAGAGCAGGACTCGTCTGCACTCAATGCTCCGGAGGCGGGACCTCAAAACCGCCCCCGGAGGATCGGGCCCGGCTCGGCTCGGCCAGCGGTGGCAGCCACCCGAGCCCCGGCTTCGACCGCTGCGCCGGTCGTCGGTCGAGCGCGCGGCGCGAGCCGGCGGCGCGGATCGCAGCTTCGAGCCGCCCGCGGCCTTCGATCGTGCGCACGGCACGAGGCTGCTGCAAGGAACCCACGCCTCGAGCCGTTGACAGGGCTTCGTCGGCTTCCGTACCTACTCCTCCATGAGGCCGGCTCGGGAGCCACGTCGTGTGGCGGTGACCGGACTTGGGGTCCTGAGCCCGCTCGGCTGTGGGGTTGAAGCCAATTGGCGGGCGTTGCTGGCCGGCCGCTCGGGAATCGGGCCGATCACCCGCTTTGCTACCGAGGGTATGGCGGTCCAAATCGCCGGCGAGATCCCCGACTTCGACCCCGAACGTTGGTTGGAACGCCGGGATCATAAAAAGACCGACCGCTTCATCCAATACGGGCTCGCTGCCGCGACGATGGCGATGGAGGATGCCGACCTGGTGGTGGACGAGGCTCTCGCCCCCCGCGCGGGTTGTATCGTCGGTGTCGGCATCGGCGGTCTCGAAACGATCGAGCACACCATGCGGACGTATCTCGAATCCGGGCCGCGTCGGCTCTCGCCTTTCTTTATTCCCAAATTGATCGGCAATTTGGCGCCGGGTTGGATTTCGATGCGCTTTGGTCTGCGCGGGCCGAATTATGCGGCGACCAGTGCCTGTGCTTCCGGCACGCACGCCATCGGCGAGGCCTTTCGCGCGATCCGCGACGGCTACATGGATTGCGCGATCGCCGGCGGAGCCGAAGCCCCCTTGACGCCTCTCGGTGTTCTTGGCTTCTCCGTGATGCGCGCCTTGTCCACCCGCAACGACGAACCGGAGCGGGCCAGTCGGCCCTTTGACCGCGGTCGTGATGGCTTTGTCGTCGGCGAGGGGGCGGGCATGCTGGTGCTCGAAGAGTGGCAGGCGGCAGAGCGTCGCGGTGCGCGGATCCATGGCGAGATCATCGGCTATGGCGCGAGTGCTGACGCGTTTCATATCACGCAGCCCGCACCCGAGGGCCGGGGCGCGGTTGATTGCATGCGGGCAGCTCTCGCTGACGCCGACATCGAGCCGCAGGCGGTCGGTTATATCAATGCACACGGCACCTCGACGCCCTTCAATGACGCCAACGAAACCTTCGCTATCAAGCTCGTTTTTGGCGAACACGCCACTCGCCTCGCCGTGAGTTCGACCAAATCGATGACTGGACATCTGCTGGGTGCTGCCGGTGGAGTCGAAGCGGTCTACTCGATCCTTGCTTTGCGGGAAGGGCTATTGCCTCCGACCATCAATTACGAAGACCCAGACCCGGATTGTGATCTCGACTATGTGCCGGGTCAGGCGCGCCGGGCCGCGATCGAAGTTGCGCTCTCGAATTCTTTCGGGTTCGGCGGCACCAACGCCTCCCTGGTCCTGAAGCGGGCTGCCGGGTCAAAGGCTTGAGTCCGTCATGAGGGAGGCTGATCCGCTGGCGCGCCGTCTGCTTTTCGTCGTCGGCAAGGGGGGCGTGGGCCGCACAACCATCGCCGTCGCAACCGCATTGCTCGCGGCACGCCGCGGCGCCCGGGTGCTGGCGGTGGAGACCGATGGCGCGGCGGCGCTCGGTCGGGCGCTGGTCGTCTTGCGGTCACAGCACCACCCGCCGCCCGGTATCGAGCGGGTGCGTCACCTCGTCATCGAGGGGCAGGCGGCGCTCGAAGAATATCTTGGCTTGATTATTCCCATCCGGCGGGTGCTCCGGGCCGTCTTCGAGAGCGGCGTTTACGGTGCCTTTGTCACGGCCGCACCGGGACTGCGCGAACTCATGACGGTCGGCAAGATCTGGTACGAGGTGGAGGGGCGCGCGGGTGAGGCCGAGGCGCCCGATTTCGTCGTGGTGGACGCGCCCGCCACCGGCCATGGCTTGCAATTGTTGCGCATGCCGCAGAGCGCGGCCGAGGCGTTCGGCGTCGGATTGGTGCGTCGCGAAGCGCAGCGCATCGTCAATCTTTTGCGGGACGATTCGCGAACGGCGGTCCTGGCCGTGACCACAGCCGAGGAAATGCCGGTCAGCGAGACTATCGAGATGCTGGCGACGCTCAAGCGTCTCCAGATGCCGACGCCGACCGTGGTGCTGAACCAGGTTCATCGCTCGCCCTGCTCCGAGGCGGAGCTTGGTGTTGTGGAGAGGGCAGCGCAGGTGGCCTCTGGTGCGAGTCGCATGCTGCTCCAGACGGCGGCCGAACTCGCTCGCACCGAGGCTCGCTGGGCGGCTTCCGGCGAACACCAGGCCGAGCGCTTGCAAGAGCATGTCCGTGGCGCAATTATCCGCTTGCCGTATCTCTTTTCGGAAGAATTCGGCCCCATCGAGCAGCTCAAATTGACCGGTGCGCTGGGAGACGTCCTCTGCCCTCCGCCAGCCGACGTCGCGAGGCCCCTATGAACCCGGATCTGCCGCCGGCCTCTCCTCGAAGGGGGGGTGGATTGGCCGACCTTCTCGCCGGGCACCGCGTGCTGGTTTGCGTCGGTTCGGGCGGCGTCGGGAAAACGACAATGGCCGCGAGTCTGGCGCTGGCCGCGGCGCTCTCCGGCAGCCGCGCGATTGTGCTCACGATCGATCCGGCGCGGCGGCTCGCCGATTCGCTCGGCGTCGGTCCGATTGGCAACGCCCCCCGACCGGTCCCGCTTGATCCCTTCCCGAATGCGAAAGGCGGCTCGCTCGACGCGATGATGCTGGATCAGAAGGGCAGTTGGGATGCGCTCGTCGAACGCCACGCGCCGACGCCAGAAATCGCGGCGCGAATTCGTAAGAACCCCTTCTATCAGCAGCTCTCCGAGACCTTCGCCGGTTCGCAGGAATATATGGCAGTTGAACAATTGGGTGCTCTGGTGGCCAGCGGTCGCTGGGACCTAGTGGTTGTCGATACGCCGCCAAGCCAGCACGCAATTGATTTTCTTGAGGCACCGCAACGTCTGCTCGGCTTTCTCGACCGCCAGGTTGTGCGCTGGTTCGTGTCGCCAACGGGCGGCTTTGGCTGGTCTGCTTTCCAGGCCATGAACCGGACCGCAGGCTTTCTCTTGCGGCGGCTGGAGGAGGCCACCGGACTTGCCACACTTGGCCAGGTTGGTGATTTCTTCAATGATATGAGCGGGCTTTTTGACGGTTTTGAAGAGCGCTTCCATCGAGTCATGGGCCTTTTACGCGATCCGGCGACCGCGTTCCTTTTGGTTGCGAGTCCCGATGAGCAGGTCCTTGGTCAGGTTGAATTCCTCTCCGGCCGCATGGCAGCCATGGAAATGCCACTAAAGGGGGTCATCATGAATCGAGTGCATGATGCAGGTCTGGCGCCGGGACTTGAGCGGCTGGGCGATGCCGAACGGCGGGATCTTCTCGAGGCGGGACTGCGAGGACAACAACCGGACGGCGAGGATCTGGCGGGGCGATTGCTGGCAAACCTCAAGGCGCATCAGGTGCGGGCGCGCGGCGATGCGCTGCGCATCGAGAACTTCCGCGATGACCTGGGCTTGGACACGCCACTCCTACAGGTGCCAGAGCTTGACGGCGACGTGCATGATCTGCGGAGCCTGGCCGGGCTGCACCGCTATCTTCTTGCTGAGGCCTCGGCGACCGAAGTCGATGGCGACGCACAGATCAGATCGTAACTGCCAAACCGCCCACAACCACAGGCGTCCCGCCAATCGGCCTCGATCCGGCCGCAGCTGCCGCATCGGTAGCCGAAAGCCAGGTGCGGACCAGTCGCGGCGCGCTGGAAATGCATCGCCGCCGCGGTTTCGAGACCGCGTACCTTGGCAATTTCGCCGGCGACCAATTCGCATTCGGGCGCCAGCGCCTCACTGGCATCAACCCCAGAGAGTTGTTCGGCCGCGGCATCCGCTTGTCCGGCTGCGGCCAACGCTCTGGCAAGAAAGAGCTTCGGCACTGGGCCCGGTGCGCGGGCGACCACATCGCGCAGCCTTTTGCAGGCAGCGTCAGATGAAGTTTCCGTCGCGATTTTCCGCAGCCGCTCGAGCACGATGCCGACAGGTTCCCGCCGGGCGGCATCCCCGAGGATGCGCTCGGCACCGCGCCGGTCGCCGGCACGACTCATCTGGTCGGCGAGTGCGATCTGGGCCGGGAGGAAGCTTTGCGACTCGGCCAGGATCTTGCCGAAGAGCTGTCTCGTCTCGGCCCCGTCGGGAGCTGCGCAGGCCGCCCGGTAGCGCAGCGTCAGCCAGGCCTCGCGAGCCGCCTGCCGACGCGGCGCTACCGGCTCGGCGGCGATGCGTCGTCGGGCAAATTCGATCGCCTCTTCAAATTGCCCCTCTGCCGCCAGCAACCCGGCGAGGCGCCCGAGCAGATGCGGGCTGGAGGGGAGGCGATGAAAGGCTTCGCGGCAGGATTCGACCGCGGCGCCACGGTTGCTGGCGGCTTCCTGCAGATCAGCGCGGCGCGCCAGAAGTCGCGGCAGCGGTCCAAGGACGGCCTGCGCATCGTGCAGCACCCGCTGGGCCCGCTCGTTCTCACCGAGTTGCAGCAGAGCATCGGCCAGCGCAAGCGCTGCTTCCAGATCGTCGGGACGGCGCTCGACGGCGCGTTCGAGCAGCCGAGCGCCCGCCGGCGTTTGTCCCGACCAGAGTCGCTCGATGCCTTCGTCGCGCAGACGCTGTGCCGCTTCGTGACGGCGGTGGCGTCGTTCACCGCGGAAGGCAAAGGCGCCGCGGGTCAAGCGTCGCAAGCCGATCAGCAAGAGCGTGCTGAATACACCTATGAGAAACGCCCCCAGCACAATTGCCGGTAGCGGCCCATCGAGCGAGCCGAGTGGGCCCATCGAGAGGGCCGCTCGGCCTGGGTTGTCATGGAAAAGCAGGCCGGTCAGGGCTGCCACCGCCAGCAGCAGCAGGCCGGCCAGCAGCGTTCGGAGCCGACCGCTCATTGCGGGTCAGAGGCGGCGGGGGCCTCGACAGGGAGTGGCAGGCGAGGGGCTGTGCTGAACAGCCGTTCAAGGTCGTAGAATTGGCGTGCGGTTTCGTAAAAAACATGCACGACGACATCTTCATAATCAAGCAAGACCCACTGGCCGGTACGCAGACCTTCCACACCCAGCGGGCGGTGGCCCTCTGCACGCAGATCGTGTTCGATGCCTTCGCTGATGGCGCGCACCTGGGTATCAGAGCGACCCGAGACGACGAGAAAAAAATCTGCGACCGACGAGACGCCGCGCAGGTCGAGCAGGACCGGATCGATGCCCCGGCGCTCGGCTGCGGCGCGGGCGCAGGCCAGTGCCATGTCGAGGCCGCTCGGTCGGGTGTCCTCGAATCCTTTGGTTTTGAGCTTTTTCAGGGGGTTACCTCGGTACGGGCGCTTCTCGAGGCGTGCTGCCGTAGAGGCCGCTCTCTTCGATGAAGGCGAGTGTGGCGTCGGGGACGAGGTAGCGAATCGAGAGGCCTTCGCCCAGCCGACGGCGGAGGTCGCTCGACGAGACGTCCAATGCGGTGACCGGGACGAATTCCAGGCGGTGTCCGCTGCCGTGCAGGTAGCCGCGAATATGCTCGTCATAAAAAAAGCTGCGGGTCACGGCGATGGGCAGGCGGGAAAAGTGCTGGCCGTCCTCGCCATGCACCACCACATCGGGCGGCCGCGACGTCACCACCAGGTCGACGGCGCCAAGGACCGCGTCGAACTCCCGCCAGGAGTGGATTTCCCTGAAAGCGTCGAAGCCGAGGATCAAAGCGAAAGCCTTTCCCGGATGACGCCGGTCCAACTCTCGCAGGGTATCGATCGTGAAGGACGGGCCCGCACGCTCAAGTTCGACCGGCTCGACCCGGAGGCCGGGCGCGTTTTCGATCGCCAGCCTGAGCATTTTGCAGCGGTCTGCCGGGGACGCGACCGGACCGTCGGGCCGATGCGGAGGTTGGCCCGACGGGATCAGCCAGACCTCGTCGAGCCCGGCCACCTCACGGGCTTCTTCGGCCATCCGGAGATGGCCGAAGTGGACGGGATCGAAGGTCCCGCCGAGCAGGCCGATGCGGGAAGAGGGCGTCATGGCTCGAACTGCCCAGAAGCGTAACAGATTTGCACGATCAGGCGGAGTCGGGTCAGGATTCGGGGTCGATCAGGGTCAGATCATCGCGGTGCACCACCGCGTCGCCCACCTGGTAGCCGAGAATCTCGCGCGCCTCGCCACTTGAGCGGCCGGCAATCCTCTTTAGCTCTGCTGCGGCATAGTTCGAGAGTCCATGCGCGAAGACCTGGCCGTCGGGTCCTCGCAAGCGGATGCAATCGCCTTCCTGGAAACGGCCCTCGACGGCGGTGATCCCCGAGGGCAGCAGGCTGCGCCCATCAGTGACGATCGCCTCGCGGGCGCCGCCGTCGCAATGCAGGTCGCCACGCGGCTTCTGGCCATAGGCGATCCAATGCTTGCGACGGGCGAGCCTATCGGCCTGCGGCAGGAAGAAGGTGCCCTCGTCGGCTTCGGCATCAAAGGCGCGCTCGATCGCGCCGCTGCGGCCGCCGTGAACGATGGCGACGGCGATGCCGGCCAAGCTCGCCCGCTGTGCCGCCAGCAGTTTCGAACGCATGCCGCCGGTTCCCAGCGCGCCGCTCGATTCACCCGAGCGGGCCAGGGTGGCTGCATCGACCCGCTCAACCACAGCGATCCGCTCGGCCTTCGGGTCGAGGCTCGGATCGCGTTCGTAGAGGCCATCGACATCGCTCAGGATCAGCAGCAAATCGGCCTCGACCAGGCTTGCGACCAAGGCCGAGAGCGTGTCGTTGTCGCCAAATTTGATTTCTTCGACCGCGACGGTGTCGTTCTCGTTGACAATCGCCAGCGCGCCGAGTCGATCAAGTGTGGCGAGGGTATGTTCGGCATTCAGGCAGCGCGAGCGCGAGGCGAGATCGTCACTATCAAGCAATACTTGACCGATAGTGGTGGCATGGCGGGCGAAGGCCCTCTCCCAGGCGGCCATGAGGCGGATCTGACCGACGGCGGCCGTCGCCTGCCGCTCCGGGATGTCGCAGCCGTTGGCCGTGCCCAGCACCGGGCGCCCGGCTGCAATCGCCCCGGAACTCACCAGCGTCACCCGCAGCCCGCGTGCCCGCAGCGCGGCGATGGCGTCGGCCACCCGTTCCATTGCCGGGATATCAAGACCTTTTTCGTTGGCGAGAACGCCTGAGCCGACCTTGACGACCACGTTGCGCACCCGTCCGAGCAGCGTGGCGCGCGTCGGCTGAGTCTCTTCGGAGGGGCTCATGCGCCGGGCCTTCGGGCGCCGGAGGGGAGGGCCTCGTCGCCAGATATACGCCGGCGGTTTCGTCGCCATGCGCCGGGCCTTCGGGTGCGCGAGGGAAGCGACGTGCCGGCGCTGCAGGCTTGCGCCTTGAAGGCGCGGTTCACTCCAAGGTCTCCGGGTCGTCGGGTAGATCGCCGGCTTCCTCGACGGCACGGTCTTTCGCCTCGGCCGCAGCGCGTTCGCGGTCCTGCTGCACCAGGCGGAACATCGCATTCGCCAGTTCCGGCGCACCCTCGCCGGTCATGGCCGAGACACCGAGCACGTCAAAGCCGCGGGGGGCGAGTGCCGCACGCAGCGTCTCCAGGTTGTCGGCCGCGCCGCTCATATCGAGCTTGTTGCCGACCACTAATCGTGGTTTGTCGGCGAGATCGCCCGCCGCTTTGCGCAATTCGGCCTCGATGCCTGCAAAATCCTCCAGAATATCGCGTTCGTCAAGCGGCGCCAGGTCGATCAGATGCACCAGCACCGAGGTGCGCGAAAGATGTTTCAGGAAGCGCGTACCCAGGCCGACGCCAAGATGCGCCCCCTCGACCAGGCCTGGCACATCGGCCAGCACGAAGCTGGCCCCGATATCGATCCGGACCACGCCCAGTTGGGGCACCAGCGTGGTGAAGGGATAGTCGGCAACGCGGGGGCGCGCCGCCGAGAGACGCGCGACCAGCGATGATTTGCCGGCATTGGGTCGCCCCACCAGCCCGACGTCGGCGAGCAACCGCAATTCGAGACGTAAGCGGCGCTGGTCGCCGACTCCGCCCGGCTGGGCGATACGGGGTGCCTGCCGGATCGAGTTGGCGTAATTGATGTTGCCGAGTCCGCCGCGGCCGCCTCGAGCCACCACAAGTTTGGCACCGGCCTTGTCGAGATCGCCCAGCATCTCGCCGGTGGCGACGTCAAAGGCCACGGTGCCCACGGGCACGAGGGTCGTAAGATCCTCGGCGCCGCGGCCGTGCTGGTCCTTGCCGCGGCCATGCTCGCCACGTCCGGCGCGCAGGCGAGGACGGTAGCGGAGATCGAGCAGGGTGGAGAGACCGACGTCGGCGAGCAGGATGATGCTGCCGCCACGGCCGCCATCACCGCCGGAGGGGCCGCCGTGCGGTTCGTATTTCTCGCGCCGGAAGGCGATGCAACCGTTGCCGCCATCGCCGGCGGCGATCTCGATTTCGACCTCGTCGACGAATTTCATCGTCGTATCCTGACGGTCGGAAGATCGATCCGGGCTGGCGACATGGCGTCGCTGGCCTGGTTCGCGACCTGCTCAGGCCGTGGCAGAGGCCGGAGCCTCAGTCGCGATCGGCAGGATGCTGACGCGCCGGCGGTCATGACCAAAGGCTTCATAGAACACGGTGCCGTCGATCTTGGCGAAGAGGGTGAAATCGCGACCCATGCCGACGTTGCGACCGGGGTGGATGCGGGTACCCAGCTGACGCACCAGGATGCTGCCGGCGCGAGCGTTCTGACCGCCGAACATCTTGACACCCCGCCGCTGGCCGCGACTGTCGCGACCGTTGCGGGTGCTGCCTTGACCTTTTTTGTGTGCCATGGCGTTGCTGCTCCGGCTTCAGTCGACCGCGACGACCCGAATGGTCGTGACGGATTGACGATGTCCCTGGCGTCGGCGGTAGTTCTTCCGGCGCTTCTTTTTGTAGACGAGAATTTTGCGCTCACGTTCCTGGCCGACGATGACGGCTGAAACCTGGGCGCCTTCGACGGCAGGCGAACCGATCGCGAGTCCGGCCTCGGATTGCCGCAAGAGAACCTCGTCGAACGAGATCGGGCTACCGACCTCGCCTGGAAGCTTCTCGACGCGCAGAACATCGCCGGGCTCGACCCGATACTGCTTGCCACCTGTTTTGATTACCGCGTAACTCATGGGAAATCCCTTGTTCGTTCGAACCGCCTCGGGTACCGGATGCCCGTGGCGCCGTCAACCGCGACCGTGCCGCGGGTGGTGCTGTATTCCCGGGTAGGCTGCTGCCTCTGTGATGAGGCTGAGCGGGCTCTAACGGAAGCCGGCCGCCGATTCGAGGTCTTTTTCGAGGTGGTCGAGGTGGATGTGGTGGGAGGCGAGGCGTTGCAGCGATTTGGCGACCATGTCCCCGTGCTCGAAATCGACGGCGAGGTCGTGCTGCGGCACCGGATCGATGCGGGTTCGCTGAACCGCTGCCTGCGTGGGCGGCTTGCGGGCCTCGGCACGGGCCTGGGCTGGCGGGCGCGGCTTGCCGCCCGGCTCTTGCCCTGGTCCTCCCGCCGGGGGCGGGGCTAGCCATGCCGCGTATCGTGCTCGATACCCAGGGGGGTGAGTTTGCTCCCGCTGCGGCGGTAGAAGCTGCCGCCCGGGTGAGCCTCGAGAACGGGATCGAAGTGGTGCTGGTGGGCCACGTCGATCAGGTGCAAGCCCTGCTCGAGGGCCATGCCTACGATCCGCAGCGGATTCTGGTGCGCCATTGTGCCGCCGCCGTCGGCGAGTTCGAGGAGGTGCGGCGGGTCTGGCACTCGCGTCGGGAGCCCTCGGTGGCGGTCGCCGCCGGGCTTCTGGCGACGGGTGAGGCCGATGCGTTGGTGACGGCGGGCAATCCCGAGGCAACCGTGCTCGCGGTCGCACAGCAGCTTGACCGGTTGCCCGGAGTCGAGCGGCTCGGGCTGGCGAGCGTCTACCCGCGCGAGATCGACGAGGCCGGGCAGGATCCTTTTGCCATGCTTGTCGACGTCGGCGCAGCGGTGCGCTGTACCGCCCAGGATCTGCTCGCCTTCGCCACTCTTGGTGCCGTCTGGGCGCAGCATGTGTCGGGTCTCGCGACTCCGCGGATTGGGCTCTTGAATGCCGGATTAAGGGAGGACGCCGGGGGTGAGATGCTGGCCGCGGCGCACCGCCTCTTGCGCGGCCGACCCGGGCTGCATTTCGTCGGCAATATCGAGGGCTCCGAAATCACCCGTGGCAAGGCGGATATCGTGGTCTGCGAGGGGTTGGTCGGCAACGTCGTGATCAAATTGCTCGAATCGATCGAGGAGGTTGCGGCGGCGGTCGGGCGCCATGGCGGCAGTGAGGGCTGGCGGGCCCGGCTCGGTATCCGGCCCCTGGCGCAGCAGATCGCACGCTTGAAGGAAATCCCCGAGCGTCCTGGTTATGCGGGCGCACCCGTGCTCGGCATCGGACACGTCTGTTTGCAGCTGCATCCGCGCGCCCGTGTCGGAGCTTTCATCAATGCCATCAAACTTGCGGCCAAGGCGGTCCGCGACGGCGTGCCTGCCGAGATGCGGGCGGCGATGGCGGGGCGGGCAGGGTGATCCCGGGTCGACGGCAGCAGGCTTCCGTCGTCACCTTCCGCTGGGATCTCGACAAAACCTATCTCAAGACGCAATTCGAGAGTTTTTCGAAGCTGGTCCGCATTCCCTTCGAACGCGCCGCCGACAAAACGCATCTGCCGGGCGTGCCGGAGTTGGTCCGAGGCCTGCGCCGCACGGCCGTCGCCCGCGGCGAGCAGCCGCGGGTGCTCTTTCTGACGGCGACGCCGCCGCAGTTGGCGTCGGCAATCCGCGAGAAGCTCGAGGCCGACGGCGTTGAGATCGACGGCATCGTCTTCAAGGATCAACTTCATCGCCTGGTGCGGGGCCGGCTGCGTGAGCTTCGTGACCATGTCGCGTATAAACTCGAAGTTCTCCTCGAAAGCCGGATCGGCCGTGCGGTGCAGGGCGTTGAGCTGCTCTTTGGCGATGATTGGGAGAGCGACGCTTTTGTCTATACGATTTACGCCGAGTGGTTGGCGGGTCGGCTCGACGGTCAATCGATGGGGCGCGTGTTGAGCCGGATGGGCGTGCCTGCGGAACTGGCGCTTGCGCTGGCGGCACGAGCAGCGATGCCGGTCGCTGATCCCGAAGCGGCCATCGAGCGGATCTACATCCACCTCGAGCGGCGCACGCCGCTAGCGGGCTTCCGCGCCTATGGTGGACGGCTGCTGCCGACCTTTTCGCCGTTCCAGGCGGCGCTGGATCTCTTTGCCCGGAAGCGGCTCGATGACGTTGGCCTGGTTGAGGTGGCGGCGGCAGTTGCGGCAGGTGATGGCACCACCGCTCGCGGTTTGATGAATCTAATCGACGATCTGGTGCGGCGCGGGCATCTCGACAGAGGCTGGCGGGCCCGCAGCGTGGTGCGGCTTTGTGCGGCCGGGGTCGCCGGGCTTGGCCGGGCGGATTGGCGCGAGCGGTTTCGGGCGCGTTTGCCTTTGCGGTCGCGCGTCGCTCCCGAGGGCCAGGTCGATTGGCAAGCCGTGCCGTCGCCGCGCGACGAGCACCGGCGCGGCGAGAGCGTGCCGGCCGATGCGCCGCCAGCGTTGCCCGACGCAAAGGGCTGAACGGGCGTCGGCGCTGAACTTCAGACCGAGGTGGATTCGAGCAGGCGCAGCATTTCGCTGTCGCCGAGTTGCTCGCGCAGGGCCGCCAGCTTGGATTTAAGGTTGATGATGCGTGTGGTGACAGCCAACTCGCTCAGCCGTTCCCGGTTTTTCTCGAGGAAGCGTCCGAAGATCTCGGGCGAGACCCAATGCACTTCGCGGACATCGATGGTGATGCTGGAATAACCAACCGATGCGGCTTCGCGCAGGCGCTTCATCAGGCGGCGTGCCCCGCGTGCATCAAGAGTGCCTTCAAGCCGGATCGACAGGGCTTGCAAGGCCGCGTCGGCACTGGCCCGGATCTGCAGCCGACGGGTGGCCGTCCGGGTCTCGTTCAGGGGTTCAGCCGGCAGCAGGGCGGCCGAGGCACGAGCGCGAAGCGTCCGGTTGAGTCGCGCCAGCACGTCCATGGTCGCGGTGTAGCGACCGGCGCGCGGTGTGATGTGGCGTTCGGCGTAGCCGCTGCGCCAGGCGAGGCCGATGCTGCCACTGGGCCAGAGCGAGCGCTGCCAGATCGCGGTATGACGCACCAACCGGGCGCGTGCCCAGGCAAGACCGTTGGCCAATGTGAGTGGTGACAGTCCGCCCGGCTGCGCCGGGGCGGGAAGAAGGACCGGCATCGCGACCAGGGCCTGGCGTACGAAGGCAAGTGCACGTTCGAAGACACCCTCGTCGTCTCCGGCGCGGCCGAGTTCGAGCTTGAGTCGGGTTGCCAGACCGGCGCCTCGCGCTCTGCGAAATCCTGTCAGTACTGAACGCAGGGCTGCGGCTTCGGGGGCGAGCCCGCTGGCAAGGACTGGATCGAGGATGCCTTCGCGCTGCACCTCGACCATCAGACAGCCGGCACTGGCGCTCTCCTCGGCAAAGGTTTTGTGCAGCAGCGTGTCAAGCGAAACAGGCATCGAGAAGTACCGGCCGAGCGGCGCCAGAGCGCGGCACAGGTCGATGGCACGCTCGTAGGCCAGCGGCGCGGGTGCGAGCAGTTTGAAAGACGTGGCTTCGGGCAGGGCGGCGACGACGCGGACGATCTGCGTGGCCGAGAGTTCCTGGCCCGCCGAATCCGTGGTCGCAACTTCGGTTTTGCAGAGACGGTCGTGTCGTTTATGGGTGCTACGCGCCATGGTATCTCGGGTAGCAGATGGGTTGGGTCGGTGAAATCCGCAGACCCGGCAACCCTATAGCGCCGGGAGATTCTCTTCGACGACGAGCGGGCGATGACCGGCCGTGCGTAGCGCGCTGGCAATCATGAGGGCTTCGCTGCGCTCGGGGCAGGGGCCAATCCGGACCCGGTAGAGCGGGGCGCCGTCGCGCTCGGTCCGGGCGACGTAGGGGCGAAGCTGAAGACCGCGCAGCGGCAGGGCGCTGCTGCCGGAAAAGCTCTGTAAATCATCGCTTGCGGCACGGGCAAGTTCGAGGTCGCGGTAGGCGGCGACCTGCACGGCAAAGGCGACGCGCTGCAGCGCCTCGCCGGGCCTGAGGATCGGCTCGAGGCGGACCTCGGCGGTGCCGGCGTTCACCATGCCGAGTGCTCGGGCGGCACCCAGGGAGAGGTCGATATCGCGCCCCGCCACGAAGGGGCCGCGATCGTTGATCCGGACGACGACGTTGCGGCCGGTCTCGGCGTGGGTCACCCGGACGCGCGTGCCGAGCGGCCAGCTGCGGTGCGCTGCGGTCAGTTGAAGTTGGTCGTAACGTTCGCCGGTGGCAGTGCGGCGACCGTGAAACCCGGGGCCGTACCAGGAGGCGACGCCCGGCCTTGCCGTGGGCAGGTCGGCGGCGGTGCGGGCACAGCCGGCTCCGAGGACGAGCAACGCCACCAGGGGCAGCCAACGCCAGCCGTTCCGGCGGCTTCCGTCGCGCGCCGCCGCCAACTTCCGTCCCGCTTGCGCCTGTTCCCCGCTGTATGATCCCGCCACCGCGACCTCTTTACTCCCCCGGGCCAGGCGACGTTTGCCAACAA
>VFKT01000361.1 GCA_009885395.1 Deltaproteobacteria bacterium
CGTGCGTATAAGGATCGCTCAGCGGCGCGCCACGCTGGAGCACGCGAAACCGCTCGCCGATCTTCACGCTGCGGCCGCCCTGGTTGAGTACGTATTCCTTCTGCTGCTGACCGATGATCTGCAGCGGATAGATCCTCTCCGTCACGACACTGGCGACGCGCGTGGCCGTCCGGTCCACCATCGACTGCGCATCGCTTCCGCCAAGCTCACCGAGCCCGAGTGCGACCGTGTCCGCGAACTTGACCTCCCCTGTGGGTGCGACCACGACGCGGACCTCCACCTTCATGCCCGCGAAGGGATGGCTGATGTACTCGTCGGTCAGCGCAATGTGTTGCGTCGAGACTCCGGCGCTTGCATCGAGAATTCTCGTGAACAGCAGATAATCGACGCCGAGGCTCTGCCCGAGCTTCGCCTGCTCGGTGAGTGGTGCGTCCGACGAGCGCCATCGCGCGCGCTCTTCGTCGAGCGCCGCGTTCTCGGCGCGATCCAGCACAGCGAAGCGTCGCGACTGGACGAGCGCGGCTTCGAGGGCGCTGACGTAACGGTCGGTGAGCTCGTCGCCGGACAAGGACGAATGCACCGAGTAGCGCGTCCGCAGGCTCGAGCGCGGAATCACCGCCAGCCTGCGCCGGTCCTCCGAGCTGCTGTTTCCAGGCGCAACGTACTTCAGGACCCTAGTGCGCACGGTGGCGGTGTGCCCGAGCTCCGACGGATCGTTGGAGAGCACGTCGTAGCTGGCGATCAGACCCGATCCGCGAATGCCCACGCCCTGCTCGACGTTCGTCGAAACGCTCAGCTTGTCCTTCTGCCCGGTCTCATCGCTCGTGGAGAGCGCCGCCGTAGTGGACTCGAGAACCTGGCTCGCATCGACGGCGATGCCGTTGATCTGTCGCACCGCTTCGGCCAGCGCATCGGCCAACGCCTCCCTCGGCGTTGCTCCGTGGCCGGTGGTCTGAACCTCGGTCGTTTCCGTTTCCGCTGCGACGGTACCGACGCTGACGACCAGCATTAGCACGACAGCGAGCGCACGGAGCAGGCGCATCACCAGTCTTCCTTGAACGTCTTCGACTCCATCTTCACCGGTTCGCCAGAACCGACCGGGGTACCCGCGCCCTTCGCCACCGTCGCACCCTGGCTCACGACACCGGATTTCAGGGACGGGCTCCACGCCGTGATGACGCCCTCGACGCGATCGCCGGAAGCAGGATCCACCACCGACCAGCGGCGGATCACCTGCGCACCGGTCATCCGCAGCGAGGACTTGCTGCTGATGCGCCGCATCAGCTCGCGACCGGCCGTGCCGGCCTGCTCGGTGTTGATCGCGTCACCCTGGACGGTCGCGGTCTCTCCGAAAGATGCCGACAGCTTCTGCTTTTCCTCGAAGTAGGTGGAGACCTGCGAGAAGGTGGCGAGCTCGCCTTCCGCGCGTTGATCCGCCGCCGCCATCGCAGCGCGGCGCCGTTCGCTGCGCAGGGGACCCGTATCGGTCTCGCGCACGCCGGAGCCCGCCATCCCGAACGCGATGATTGCCGGCTCGTCGGTGTCCAAGCGGATGACGCGCGTTCCCATCGTCGCCAGCAGGTCGGTTTCCGAGAATCCTTCGAAGCTCTTGCGGATCTGGGCGACCGGATCGCCAGCCGGGACGCTCGCCTGCGCGCCGCTGCGCAGCAGCCGGGCAACATCTTGGTTCTTCGGCGAGACGGCGAGAATGACACCAACCTCCTCCCCGACGATGATCGAATAGACGACGCGCACTCCGTACAGCGCAGCCATCGCGGAAGTGTTGAGCGAAGTCGAGATCGAAGACTGCAGCAGCGGGTTCTTGCAGGTCTTCAGCGGAAGCTCGAGCGATCCCTTCGTCTCCTCCGTCGGGACGTTGTACTGCGTCTCGAGCGCGCCGCTGATCGCCGAGTCGAGCAGGTGCATCGCCTTTCGGCCGAGCGCTTCGTTTGCCGTCGGCTGGCAGGCGTCGATCAGTACCTGCTCGTCGGCCGTGTTCTGATGCAGTGTCGCATCCACCTGCTTGGTGATTCGCTCCCCGCTGCGTTTGGCCATCTCACCGAGTGCGGTCTGGAAGGCCTGCTCGTAGGCGAGCACGCGTGCATCGACGTAGTTCTTCGAACCCCTCGGAATCGAGACGCTGCCCGTACCGGATGCGAACTGGACCAGGACGCCCTCGATCAGCGCGACCCCATCCCCGCCCGCTCCAGCGTTGTCGAAGTACTTTTGGATTTCTTCCGTCACCGCGTCCAGGGCATCGGCCGGCGGCTTGGCCAGTCCCGCGCCGGCGCCCTGCACCTCTTGCGCCAGTTCCGCAGCCGACTGCTTGACGGCGTTCTTCTTGCCCTTGCTCCCCGCGTGGCTGTCGGTCGGACAGGATGCGGCGAGGCTCGCCGCCACCATGAACATGACAAATGCAATGATGCGGTGCTGGCCCATACTTTCTCCTCGCCGATGCGTTCTGTTGAGGTTCCCCTCGAAAAATAGACACGAGCTTTACGCTGCTTGGTTGGCCTCGGCAAGCGCTACTGACCTTGCCCCCAGAATCCGTATCCCATAGCCGGGCTCACGCGCTGGCTCGCCGGGGTTGATTGGCCAGCCGGTTTTCTTCGAACCGCATCGGGCTGACGTAGGCCAGCGTCGAGTGCAGTCGGGTTCGGTTGTACCAGAACATCCAGGCGATGACTTCGTCCATGGCCTGGCGCCGGGTCTTGAAGCGCTGCCCGTGCAGCCGTTCCACCTTCAATGACTTAAACAGCGTCTCGCTGCAGGCGTTATCCCAGCAATCGCCACGGCGGCTCATCGACGCCGTGATGCCGTATGTCGTCAGCACGTCGCGGCAATCCTTGCTGGCGTATTGGCTGCCCCGGTCATTATGGAAAATCAACCCAGCCAGCTTGCTCGGATGGCGCTTGAACCACGCCATGCGGAGCGCGTCGATGACGATCTCACGCGTCATGTCAGCGCGCAGGCGGGCTGAACGGCGCGTGTGGCGGAGCTGCAGCAGACGAAGGGCAAACGCGCCGACGTGCTCGGGCCTATGGCGCCGACGGGAGCCGGGATCCCACTCGGGCACTGACCGATTCGCGCGGAGGCTGTTGTTCCGCGGCTCTGGTCCGCTGGCCTGGTTCCGGGACGGCGGGCCGAGCGGCTCGATCTCGGAGGACGACCTCCGGAGCGCTCGGGTAAGAAATCAGAATAAGTATTTACGGGGGGGGGGTATAGGGGTTTTCCCCGAGGGTCTTGATCTGCCAGATTTCTCGCCAAATTACCCGCTTGTGTCAGGTCTCTCTTCAGGGATAGAACCTTAGAAGAATTCTAACGAAGCTTGTGACCAGAGGTCGCAAGTTCAACCCCCGGAGCCTGCGCCCGGAAGGAGAAACCCATGCTGAGCCCAACCCGATTGCCGACGCTGTTCACGCTCGCCTTTGCTCTGACTCTGGTGCCGATTGGTGCGCGGGCCGCGCCGAGTCAATCCCAGCGCTGCGAGGCTGCGGCCGACGCCTCCGCAGCTAATTTCGCAAAATGCCGACTCGACGCCGAAGCGAAGAATGCCAAAGGTAGCGTGGTCGGGCAGGCCTTCAGCGCTGCGCTCGTGCGGTGTTCGGCAAGACTTCAGGTGGATTTTGCGAAGGCCCAAATCTTTTACGGCGCCGAGAACTGCCCCGAGGCGGCACCGGGTGATTTCGACGCCTACCTCTCGCAGTGCACGGACGACGTCGCCGTGGCCGCGGCAGGCGGCAGCTTCCCGGACGCGTCCGGCGACCTGGCGACGTGCAACGCGGGATTGACGACCTGTAACACGGGGTTGACGACCTGCAACACGGGATTGGCGACCTGCGCGGGGGACCTCTCGGTGAGCGCGGGCAGCCTGGCGACGTGCAACACGGGATTGGCGACCTGCGCGGGGGACTTGGGGACAGTGCAAGCGGGTCTCGACGCGGCGCAAACAGATCTCGGTATATGCACCGGGAACCTGGGGACAGTGCAAGCGGAGTTGGCGGCATGTCAGGCGGCTCTTCCGACGCCCACACCCGCGCCAACGCCGACACCCGGGCCGCGCTACGTGGACAACGGCAACGGCACGGTGATCGACAGCACGACCAGGCTCGTCTGGGAGAAGCTTTCCGACGACGGGAGCATCCACGACAAGGATAATACGTACAACTGGGCGAACGCGACTGCCGTCAAGGTCGCAGCGCTGAACTCAGCCGTCTACGCCGGATACAGCGACTGGCGGGTGCCCACGCTAGAGGAGCTGCAGTCGATCGTTGACTTGACTTACTTGGACCCGGCCGTCTCGCCGGCGTTCAATACGGGC
>VFKT01000278.1 GCA_009885395.1 Deltaproteobacteria bacterium
GCTGCTTCTCGCTGGGCTGATCGTTCAAGCGGCAACCGGTACGCGCTTTGGCGCCACTGCCGGCTTCGTTTTGATCTTTGCCCTCGCTTTGCTCCTGCGTCTTGCCAGCGCTGGCTTTCTCGCACTTCAGCACGAGCCAGCCGCAAAAAGTGTTGACCAACCGACGGCCGTGCGCCCGCGACGCAAATTGCGCCCCGGTCACCCGGCTTTTCGTGTGGTTGGCGTGCTGGTGCTGGTGACCGGCGCGGTCAATATTTCGGCCGCGTATTTCACCCCCTATATGCTTGAAGAGCTCAAGCTTTCCTATATCGAGTTCACGATCCTCAACGTCGTCATGGTGCTGGCCCGGATCGTTTCTGCCCGTCGCTGGAGTGAAATCGCTCACCGCTTTGGCAACCGCCGGGTGCTTCAGGTGGCAGGCACACTGGTGGTGCCGCTCGCGGCGATGTGGGTCGTATCCGATAATTTCTTCTGGTTGATCGCTCTGCAGACGCTCGCCGGCTTTGCCTGGGCCGGCTTCGATCTCGCGCTGATCCTGAATCTTCTTGATTGCACCGACGACGACGATCGGGCGACCGTGCTCTCGACCTATACGCTGCTAAACGGCCTGGGGATCGTGCTTGGCTCGCTGCTAGGCGGCGCGATTCTTGAGGCGCTCGGCGATTCGGGATACCACATCATTTTTATTCTGTCGTCGAGTATAAGACTCTTGACCATGTTGCTGCTGGGCCGGGGGGCCGGGCGAAAGCGGCCCGGCGAGCGTAGCTTTAGCGATGTTTTCGTGCGGGTGGTCAGCCCGCGACCGGGAAAGCGCGCGGCGCACTGACGAAGGCCGCCAAGCCGGGCGTTGCAGATGCGGGCAGCAATACGGCAAACCAAACGTTATACTGACGAGTTTGACATCTTCCGTGCAAGCGAGATCACTTCGACCCCCGGAATTTCGCCATCGGGCAGAAAAGGCACGCGTCGATGCCAGACCCGGAGGAGCGCCAGCGCAACTGAAACCAGACCGACCGTGAGCCCGACCCACAAGCCGACCACGCCGAAACCGAGCGGGTAGCAGAAGAGCAGGGCGACGGGCAGCCCGAAACCCCAGAATCCGGCCAATGCGACCAGCATCGGAATCCGCGCTTCTCCGGTCCCTCGCAAAAGTCCTGCGGCGACGACTTGCGCTCCATCAAAGAGCTGAAAGACCGCGGCCACGGCGAGCAGCGTTATGGCGAGCGCGATGGTTGCCGGATCGTTCGTGAACACGCCGACGATCGCCTTTGGTGCGAGCAGAAAGACCACCGCGGCGAGGCTCATGAAGCCCGCGCCCAGCACCAGCGCGGCACGGCCCGCACGCCGCGCGCGTTGACGGTCGCGAGCCCCGACGGCATAGCCGACCCGCACCGCACCCGCCGCCGAGAGTCCAAGCGGCACCATGAAAGTGAAGGCGGCGGCATTCAATGCGATCTGGTGGGCTGCCAGCGCAACCGCACCCAGACCCGCGGCGAGGATGGTCACGAGCGTGAAGATGCTGGCTTCGACCGTGATGTGAACACCCGAAGGCAAGCCGACGCGCAACATGCGCTTGAGAAGCTGAGCGTCGAGCCGCAGCGGGGCCTCGGCCCGGCCGAGAGGATCGCGCCACACCTTTCGTACAACGATCGGCACCAATAGGGCCACCAGCAGCACGCGCGCCGCCGTCGTTGCCCAGGCCGATCCGGCCACGCCGAGGGCGGGGAAACCGAAATGGCCGAAAATCAAGACCCAATTCGCAACCACATTGAAAATATTGGCAACGACAACGGTGACGAAAATCGAGCGCACCGAGCCGAGAGCCTGCAGGTAGCGGCGCAATGCTGTGTAGACTAGAAGAAGCGGCACGCTCCAGATGATGATGTCGAGATAGGCGTGGGCGTCGGGCAGCACCGTGGCGTCGATCCCGAGTAGGTCCAGGCGGGACGAAACCACACCCAGCAGCAGCATCGAGCCGATCGAGAGCAGGCCGGCGAGCGCCAGGCCGTTCAAGAGCGCGCGATGGGCCAGTCCGGGCCGCCCGGCCCCGATCGCCTGCGAGATGATGGGATCGAGACCGAACAACACGCCGATGCCGAACATCGCGACGTTGAAGGAGAGGTGTGAGCCGATCGACACCGCACC
>VFKT01000198.1 GCA_009885395.1 Deltaproteobacteria bacterium
CTCGGGCTCGACGTGACGGCTTTCATTGGCGTGGCGGTGGAGCATGTCGGCGAACTCGGCCAGTTTGAGAGTCTCGCTGGTGCCCTCGACGAGGTGCTCGAATGCCACCACATCACCGGCCAGCACACGCTCCTGCTCAAGGTGAAGACCGCCAGCACCTCGTCGCTCGAGCGGTTGATCAGCCAGATTCGCGGCCTGCCTGGTGTGGTCCGGACCGAAACGATGGTGGTGCTCTCAACCCATACCGAACGCTCGACCCTGCCTTTGCGGCCCGAATTGGTCACGCGGGTGGATGGCCCGGTGCGCCGCCGGACGGGCCGCGCTGCAGTCGCGCGCCGCGCCGGGAACGGGGGCGACGCGCAATAATGCGCTTGTAAACGAAATGGACAGCACCAGGCAGACAAGGAAAACGGCGATGATCCACGACGACCACAGCCGAGCCAATCCGGACGAGGCAAAGTTCGCCGCGCTCCGCGAAGCGCAACGCGAAGCGCAACGCTCGGGACTCTACCGCCGACAGACCGAAAGCGACGCCTGCGGCGTGGGCTTTGTCGCCCATATCGACGGCCGTCGCTCGCATGACATAATCGAAATGGGTCTGCGTATCGTCGAAAATCTGGCCCACCGCGGCGCGTGTGGCTGCGATCCGCTGACCGGCGATGGCGCCGGGATTCTGGTGCAGCTGCCGCACCGTTTCTTCGTGCGCGAGTGCAAGGATCTCGGTTTCGAGCTGCCCGCCCCGGGCAAGTATGGTGTTGGCATGGTTTTCCTGCCGTCCGACGTCTTCGATCGCAATGTTTGCAGCGAGGCTTTTGAGAAGGTCATCCACGACGAAGGCCAGCGCCTGCTCGGCTGGCGGGTCGTCCCGACTGACGCGTCGCAGGCCGGGCCACTGGCGCGAGCCACCCTGCCCGAGATTCGTCAAGTCTTTATCGGGGTTGGTCGCGATGTCGCTGATGAGGCCGCCCTCGAGCGCAAGCTCTTTGTGATCCGCAAGCGCGTCGAAGCGGTGGTGCGCGCAGCGAATCTTCGCGATGGCGACCGCTTCTACGTGCCGAGTCTCTCGGCCCGCACGATCACCTACAAAGGCCTGCTGCAGCCGGCGCAGATCCCGGCCTTCTTCGCCGACCTGCGCGACCCGGCATTCGAGAGCGCCCTGGCGGTGGTGCACCAGCGGTTCTCCACCAACACGCTGCCGTCCTGGGACCGGGCCCACCCCTACCGGCTGATCGCGCACAACGGCGAGATCAACACGCTGCGTGGCAACGTGAATTGGATGCACGCCCGTCAATCACTTTTTGAATCGCCACTCTTTGGCGAGGATATGCGAAAAATTCTGCCGATCATAGAGGCCGATGGCAGTGACTCGGCCAACTTCGACAACGCGCTAGAGCTGCTTTCCCATACCGGCCGCTCCCTGCCGCACGCCGTCATGATGATGATTCCTGAAGCGTGGCAAAAGCACGAGGCGATGGATGACGATCGCCGTGCCTTCTACGAGTACCACGCCTGCTTGATGGAGCCCTGGGATGGCCCGGCCTCGATCGCCTTCACCGACGGCACGGTGGTCGGCGCCGTGCTCGATCGCAACGGCCTGCGGCCCTCGCGCTACGTCGTGACGAAACAGGGGCTGGTTGTGATGGCGTCGGAAGTCGGCGTGCTCGACATCCCGCCTGGCGACGTCATTCGGAAAGATCGCCTGCAGCCCGGCCGCATGTTCCTGGTCGATACCGCCAAGGGTCGGATCATCGAGGACGAAGAGATCAAATCCGAAATGATCAGCCGCCACCCCTGGCGCCAATGGATCGATGAAAGCCTGCTGCGCCTCGACGCGTTGCCGCCCGTCGAACCGGGGCTGATTCCGCAGGAACACGACGAGGCGCAGCGGTTTCGGCTGGAGAAGGCGTTTGGCTACACCCGCGAGGATCTGCAGATCCTGATGGCGCCCATGGCGATCACCGGCCAGGAAGCAATCGGCTCGATGGGGACCGATACCCCATTGGCGTGCCTCTCGGACAAGCCGCAGATCCTTTTCAATTACTTCAAGCAGCTTTTTGCGCAGGTCACCAATCCACCGATCGACTCCATCCGCGAAGAGCTGGTGATGTCGATCAAGACGACCATCGGCGCCGAGCATAACCTCTTCGCGGAAACGCCCGAGCAATGCCGACAGCTTGAACTCGAGCAGCCGATCCTCACCAACGCCGAGTTGGCGCGAATCAAGGCATTTTCGGCGCCTGACTTCCGCAGCGCCACCTTGCCGACGCTCTATCGGGTGCACGAGGGCGCGCGCGCCCTTGAAACAGCTCTTGATGATCTTTGTCGAGCCGCCGAGGGCGAGGTCGGGACGGGTGCGACGCTGCTCGTGCTCTCGGACCGTGGCGTCGATGCCGATCACGCCGCGATCCCAAGCCTGCTGGCGTGCGCGGCGGTGCACCACCACCTCGTCCGGCAAGGCATTCGCACGCGTTGCGGGATCATCGTCGAATCCGGCGAACCGCGCGAAGTACAGCACTTCGCCCTGCTGGCCGGCTACGGGGCTGGCGCCGTCAATCCCTACCTGGCCTTCGAGGCGCTGCGGGGCATCGTCCGCGACGGCTTTGTGGCCTCGCTGGCCGGCCAGGCGATCGACGAGGAAGAGGCCGAGCACTCCTACGTGAAGGCCATCGGCAAGGGCCTGCTCAAGGTCATGAGCAAAATGGGAATCTCGACGCTGCAGAGCTACCGGGGCGCGCAGATCTTCGAGGCGATTGGCATCTCAAGAGCCGTGATCGACCGCTACTTCACCTGGACGGCGTCGCGACTCGAGGGCATCGGACTCGATGTGATCGCCCGCGAGGCGGCCGAGCGCCACCACCAGGCCTTCGAGGTCAGTGCCGTACTCGACGGCGACCTCGATCCGGGCGGGCATTACCAATGGCGTCGACGGGGCGAGCGCCATCTCTACAACCCGGAATCAATCGCGCGCTTGCAGCACTCGGTTCGCAAGGGCAGTTATCCGCTCTTCAAGAGCTTTTCAAAACTCTCTGACGACGAGAACCGCGATAATTGCACGCTGCGTGGTCTGCTCGAGTTCAGGCAACGGACACCCGTGCCGATCGAGGAGGTGGAACCGACATCTGAGATCGTCAAGCGCTTTAAAACCGGGGCGATGTCGCTGGGCTCGATCAGCCGCGAGGCCCACGAAAATCTCGCCATCGCGATGAACCGGCTGGGTGGCAAATCGAATACCGGCGAGGGCGGCGAGGACGATATCCGCTA
>VFKT01000223.1 GCA_009885395.1 Deltaproteobacteria bacterium
CCGGCAGCGCCGGCATCTGCTGGCGCCGCAGGCCCGACCCTTCACAGCATTTCAATCCTCAATTTGCGAGGAGATGCAGTAGCCCAGGATCGACGTCGCCGACACCGCCTGTTCGCCAAAGCTGCCGAACGCATTGGAGAGGCGAACATTCTGGTCCAGAAAATCCGGCGCGGAACTTAAGGCGCGCTCGCGGTAGCAGACGAGATGCTCGTCCGGAGCGACGGGTGCCACACCGTCCCGCCCAACCGCCGTGCAGAGTTGTACCGGCGTCAGTACGGTCACCCGCCCATCCCAGAAATCATCTTTCAACTGATGGCTGACCCCGATCGTGCGCGTGCCGCGCACCGAGTAGCACTCGAGCTGGTCACGCTGCAGCGTCGATCCAGCGACGTTCATATCAGAGGGGAGACAGAGCCCGACCGGCTTCGAGACCGAGAGCGTCTGAAGCCCAAAGCGGTTACGGACGCGCACGATGCGCGGTGCGAACTTCGTCGCACCGCGCACCTCGGTGAGCTTGTAGCAGCCAAGGTGCGTCGCTGGATCGACTATCAGGCTCGAGTCTATCGCAACAGGATTGCAAACCTGAAACGACGCACCGGTGCGTAGAGTCCGGGTGTCCAGAGGGCCGCTGAGCGTGACATTGCGCGCCGATATCGGGCGGGTACCGGGGGTGGTGCGCGCCTTGTAACAATGGAAATCATCGGCCGCCCGACAGAGGGGATCGTAAAGCGCTGGTTCACTTGAGACGCAGCCGAGCCCCGACGCCTCGACACAAAGTTCCAACCCGTTACATTGGTCGCTGTCATCGCAGCTCATCGGAAGAGCGGTGCAAGCTCCCCCGAGGCAGCTCCCGGCCGCACAGAGCGCACCATCGCTGCAGGGCGTGCCGTCTGTGGCTCCCGTGCAATCCGCCAAGCAAAGGTCATCGGCGTGCACGCAACGCCCCCCGCTACAGCTATCGCTGGTGCAGGAATCGCCATCGCTGCACTCGGGCTCGACCCCAGCCGTGCAGGTGCCAGCACCGTTGCAGGTATCGCCGACGGTGCAACCCGAACCGTCGACGCAAGCCGTACCCACAGCGAGGGGCTGGCTGCCGTTGCTGCAAGGGCAGAGAGCCGGGCTCTCAGCGTGGCCGCAGGCGGTGAGCGGATCGCAGCGGTCTACCGTGCAGCGGTCCTGGTCATCGCAGCTCAGAGAATTACTGCCTTGACAAACAATCCCGCTGCAGGCGTCGGTCTGCGTACACACACTGCCGTCGTCGCAGGCGCTGCCCGCCGCCACCGCAGTCGACGTACATCCAGCCGAAGGGCTGCAGCTGTTCAGCGTACAAGCGTTGGTATCGCTACAGAGGGTATCGTCGGTCGTGACGAGACAGCCTTCGCTGGCATCGCAGCGATTCGCCGTACAGGAAAAAGCGTCGGCACAGAGAGCGTCGTTCGCGGCGGAAGCGCAGCCTAAAAGGGCATCGCAGGTATCGACCGTACACGTGACGCCATCCGAGCAACGACTGTTTTCTGGCGTCTGCCTGCAACCCGCGGTCGAATCACAAACATCCGCAGTGCAGGCCACCGCGTCGTCGCATCGGGCATGGTCGGGTGTCACCGTGCAACCACTCGCCGGGTTGCAGGCGTCGGCCGTGCAAGCCACAGAATCGTCGCAGAGTTCGTCCCTGGGGAGAGCCATGCACCCCGCCTCCAGATCGCAACGATTGGTCGTGCATTCGATCCCGTCGTCGCACCGGGAGTCGTAGGCGATCGTCATGCAACCGTTCGTCGCATGGCACCAATCGCCGGTGCAGGCGAGACCGTCGTTGCAGACCAGCGTCGTGGTATGCCGACAAACCCCGGTGCGGCAGGCATCTGTGGTGCAGACGGAGCCCTCATCCGGGCACGCCGTGCCGTCGGGGAGCCGGGTCGGCCTACAGCCGAGCGTCGGGCTACAATCATTCGTGCAGGTGTTGCCATCCGAAGCGCAGGCCGGCGTCGGCTCGATGCTACAGCCGGCTGTGCAACCATCGCAATGCAGGGTATTGCCATCGTCGCATTGTTCCCCGGCGTCGAGCAGCCCGTTGCCGCAGCAGAGGGGGATAGTGCTTGACAGAGCCAGACTTGCGCTCGGGCTCACACTCGCGCCAGCGGCTATCACGGGCGCCCCTGCCCGCATCGTAAAACGGTTGCAGCTTCCGGTCGTCCTGCCGCAGGGCGTCGCACGGAGGATTGCGGTCGAAGCGAGCGAAATCGAGCCGGCGAGAACGTCGATGGTGCCGGCGGTGGCGGGTGCGATGGCGGTCACGTCGATCGTTCCGCCAAGCGACACGCCGCAGTGGCTGCCGAGCGTCACCACCCCGCCACCGCCTGAACCACCAAAGCCATGCGCGTCGATGAGGCCATCGACCCTGAGCAGGCCGGGCGAACCCGTAGAGATAAATCCGGCCAGCCCCCCCGCGTCGGCGGTAAGTTTTCCGGTGGAGGTCACAACGACATCGTGCCCGGAGTTCAAATAGATATTACCGCCAAAGCCATCGCCACCCGCACCAACATCGGCTACGCCCGCAACCGACACGTCGAACCCGGCCTCGAGGGTCACGTCACCGCCAGAGCCTTCGCTGCCACTGCCGCTCGAGACGATCGTCGAGCCGGCGAGCGTCGTAAGCGACCTCAGAGCCGAGAGCGTGATGAACCCGCCCAACCCATCAGGCGACGCACCCAAAGATTCGGCGCGACCACCAAAACTCAAATCGCTCCCGGAGACGAGCAAGATCTCACCCCCGTATCCCGCAAATTCATCGGCAAAACCGCCATTCGAGCGCAAGGTGGTGGTCGCTCCGGTGACCGAGAGAGTGCCAGTGGCCTCCAGATCGATCGAACCGCCATCGGAATTTCCGCCGTCGACAATGATGTTCTTGGAAACCGTGACCGTGCTGCCACGCACGATCACGTTGCCGCCATTCGACTCACCACCGCCTGAGGCCGTGAGTGGCGTCGCGACCTGCGCGCTGCCAGTAGCGCGCAGGTCGATCACGCCACCGCTCGCGAGCGCGGAGGTTCCGCTCGCCTTGATGGCGCTACCGAAGAGTTCGAGGCTCGCCGCAAGGACGATGATCGAGCCACCGTTGCCGCTGGCACTCACGTCCATTGATGCGCCGGACTCGATACGGAACAACCCTGTCGTCGTGATGCGCAGCGTACCGCCCCGGACGCTCGGCGATCCGGTCGCCTGAAGGTCTTTGCCAGAAAGCAGGATCTGCCCAGCCCTCAGAGCAAAGGATCCCCCGGCCACCGCATTTTTCAGAGTGGTCCGGATCTCGACCGCACGCGAGCCAAAATCAAGCACGCAGCCGCCGTCGATGGTCTTCGGGGCCCCGCTCACCACGCAGGGGTTGGTAGAGGCGCTGCAGAGATCGTTGGCGACGCACGCCGCGCCCCCAATTTCGGGCGTTGCGAGGGCTGCCAGCAACGCAAGGCCCCATTGCCAGCCGCGCGCGGCTCGGGCGAGAGGGTTCGAGGTATGCCGCAAGGGCACGAAGTGGTTCCGTCGCTGAGCCATGGTCCAAATCGCAGAAATGCAACGCTGAGAAGAAGAGAGTGGTGCCGATCTGCCGCAGCATGACATGAACGGCCGGTGGCCCGCAAGCCGAAAAAAGCATCCCGACCAGCCCCAGCCGCCTCGCTTCGGGACGGTAGAACTGGGCCCGACCACCGTGCAACCGGAGGGTCGAGCCAACCGCCCGCGATTTCAACCCGGCGTCGCCAGTCCGGCTTGGGTCAGCCGCAACTACCGCAACACGAGCCGCCGCCACCCGAGATGCCGCCGACCGCCGTGCAGGACTCAGCGCTCGACCGCGTGCGACAGGTCAACGAAAGAACGCATTGGCTCGAATCGGTACAGGCGAGGCTCGCATCCTCGACACAGGTGCCGAGCGCCAGATCGCAGGTGCCCAACTCATCGGGGAAGTAGCAGGTCACAAAGCCCGATTTCCCACAGGTGGAACGCGCCGCACAACGAGTCACCTTCCCCTTGCAGGACGTGGGGACAGTGCCGTCACGGACCAGATCCTTCAGCACCCGGTTGACGCAGCTGACATGCTTGCCGTGGTTGGTGGCCGCATCGCAGGGGCAGCGCATGGCGAGCGCATCCTGCGCCGCACAGCGCGCGGGCTCGCAATCGACGGGGGCCGCCGAAGCGCTCTGCGGTCCCGCCCCGGAACCCAGAGCGAGAACGAGCATTGCCAAAAAATGGAGGCCGGTCTGTTTCAGATTGATCATACGATTGCTTTCATTCTGGAGGGGGCACCAACCCGGCGAGCGGGTCTAGCGGCGATTATGCGCCCCCAGGCGCGCCTGTGCAAGGCAGCCCCTTTCCCTTGCGACCCAGGCGCCCCGGGGTGCATGATTCAGCAATGCCCATCGATGTTCGGACCCGGGTGGATGGCGACGCCGCGCCAACCGACCCGAGCTGGTTCTTTGAGGCCGGACTGCCGGCGGCACTGGAGTGCACTCGGCAGTTGCGTGCCCGCAGTCTCGGGCGGCTTCGGCTGAAGCCGCTCGCGCTCTGTTGCGGTGGCCTGGCCTGGACTCTCGAGCAGGAGAACGACGTCCGCATCCGCGCCGGTGTCTCGCCGGGGGCTTTGCGCTGGGAACTCGATCCCGACGCGCTTGATGCGCTCGTCAGCGACCAGACCACTCCGATCGGGCTCTACGCCAGCGGCGCGCTTGGTCTGGCCACGAGCGAGCTGCCCTCCTTGCTCGACTGGTGGCTCGTTCTCCGCAGTGCTCTCGACAAGCAGCCTATTTATACCCCGGGCGCCGTGACCTTCGTCGATCGCGACGGCAAGCCGCTCGATCTGCACCGGACCTTCCTGCCCAGCGACGATCTCACCGAGATGCGCCACTTCCTCGGCGAGGCCGGATTCCTCCACATCGCCGGACTCTTCACGGCGGACGAAATGGCACAGATCTCGGTCGAGATGGACCGCAACCAGCCGTCCTACAGCGACGGCGACAAACAAAGCTGGTGCGTGACCACCGCCGATCGGCAGCGCCGCCTGGTGCGCATGCAGCACTTCGACACGCGTTCGCCCCCGACCGCGGCCCTGCTTGCAGACGAACGCCTGGCTTGGCTCGCGACGCTCTCGGGTGACGGCCACCAACAAGCTGCTGAAAGCAATAACCGCATCGAGGCGTTGATCAAGCCGCTCGGCGTGGTCGAGGGAATTTCTGATGTACCCTGGCACAAGGACTGCAGTCTCGGCCGGTGTAGCTATGAATGCTCGAGTCTGACCGTCGGCATCTCCGTCACCGGCGCAGATCAGGCCTCGGGCCAGTTGCGGGTCGTGGCCGGCTCGCACCGGGCTCTGCTGTGGCCGGCCAGACTCGTGCCGGGACACCACGACCTTCCAGAAATCGACCTGCCGACGGACGCCGGCGACATCACACTGCACGCCAGCTGCACCCTGCACATGGCGGAGCCGCCGCTCGAGCGCGAACGCCGGGTACTTTATACAAGCCTCCGCCTCCCCGACCGCGCCCCCGAGGCCGCCGCGGCGGCCCGCAACCGGCTGCGCGCCGTGCGTGAGCGGGCGCCGCTCACGGTCTCGCAGCCGCCGAGCCGCGTCACGCTCCCCCGAATACGGCGGGCTTGATCGACCCCAACCCCAGCATTCCTGCCCGCCGAGACCCGGGCTGGGCAAGAGCCACCCTCGCCGAGCCGCACCACTTCGATCTGCCGGCCGCGGGCAACCGAACGACAACGACGGCTGCGACCACAACTGCGCGGCGACGGCCTGCGGCAACCATGTCGTGACCAGCGGCGAAGCGTGCGACGACGGAAACACCAACGCCGGTGACCGCTGCGGCGCCACGTGCCAGATCGAGCCGGCAGGCCTGGCCTGCGACGAGAGCAACATCTGCACCGACCAGGCGTGCTCTGGAACAGGTCTCTGCCAGACCCTCTTCAACCCCGCCAGCTATGGCGACGGTAAGCAGCACACGACGGGCGAGAGCCTGCAGCACAGGCAGCTGCCGCAGTGGCGCCCGGCTTGCGTCTTTGGCAGAGCCGTCGTCAGAGGCAGTCCCTCGATACGGGCAAACAGCGCTGAAAGATGAGCAGGCGCCGGTACTTTCCAGCTAGCCCAGATCAAATCCGATGTCGACGGCCGGCGCCGAATGCGTCAAGCGACCGACTGAGATCAGATCGGCACCGGCCTCTGCAAAGGCGCGTACATTTTCCATCGTGACGCCGCCCGAGACCTCGACCTTTGCTCGTCCGGCGATGCGACTCACACAGCGGGCGATCTGCTTCGGCGTCATATTATCGAGCAGCACGGCGTCGGCACCCGCTGCGAGGGCCTCGTCGACCTGAGCAGCACGGTCGCATTCGACCTCGACCTTGAGCAGATGGTGCGCCCCGGCGCGGGCGCGCGCGACTGCCGCCGCGATCGAGCCGACAGCGGCGATATGATTGTCCTTGATCAGGATTCCGTCATCGAGACCGAAGCGGTGGTTTCTCCCGCCGCCAACACGCACCGCCCATTTTTGTAGAAGTCGGAGTCCGGGCAGGGTCTTGCGGGTATCGACAATCAAGGCCCGCGTCCCCGCCACCGCCTCGACATAGCGGCGGGTCAAGCTTGCAGTGCCCGAGAGCGTCTGCACCAGATTCAGCGCGAGTCGCTCACCGGTCAGCAGAACACGCAACGATCCCTCGACCCGGGCGAGCACCGTCCCCTCGCGGACCGCTTCGCCCTCTTCGATCGCGATCTGCACCTGCGTCGCCCCGGGCGAGAGGGTATCGAACACTCGCACCAGCAGCGGCAACCCGGCCACCACCAGCGTCTCGCGGGCAACGAAGGCGCCACTGCCGGCTGCAGCGACGGGAACCAGCAGATCGGTCGTAAGATCACCCCGGCCCACATCCTCGGCAAGGCTACGCACCAGCAGGTCAAGAATCATGCTGTGGCCAAAGGGTTCCATGCCAAGAGGCCCCTCGACAGCGCCTTTCGCCACAGGACCGAGCTGGCCGGCAGATGCAGGTTTTCCTCCGCTCACGCCCCGACCCCGCCGAGCCGCCCCAGCGCACTTTCGAGCACGTCCAGCTTTGCCACCAGTTCGGCGGCACGCTCGCGTTCCTTCTCGACGATCTCCTCGGGCGCGCGCGCGATGAAATCCTCGCGGCCGAGTTTCGCCTCGACCTTCAAAAGTTCGGCCCGTGCTTTCTCGATCTCGCGCGCCGTTTTCTCGAGCGTGGCAGCCACATCGACGATCCCGACCAGCGGCACATGCAGTTCGATACCAGCGACGACTGCCGGCGCCGCTCCGGCTGGAGGCGCGGCAGCGGTCCATCGCTCCAAAACCCCAAGGCGAGCCAGAGCACGGATCTCATCCTGAAAGTCTGTCAAGTCGCGCCAGACCGCGTCGTCAGCGCACGAAATGAGAAGGTCGACCTCGCGCGAGGGCGCAACGCCGGTCTCGGCGCGGATATTCCGCACCGCCCGAACCACGGCAATTAAGCGCTCGACCTTGGCCTCGGCCTCGGGATCGCTGGTCAGCACGCCCGAATCGGGCCAGGCCGATTCGACCAGCGGAGCGCCACTCGCACCGGGGAGCTTGCCCGCCAGTTCCTCGGTGATGAAGGGCATCATCGGGTGCAGCAGCCGCAACGCGGTCTCCAGCACCTCGACCAACGTGCGCCGCGTCGCCGCCCGCCTTGCTGCGTCCTCGCTGCGCAACGAGAGCTTGGCAAGCTCAAGGTACCAATCGCAGTACTCGTTCCAGAAGAAACGATAGATCGCGCTGGAGGCATCGTTGAAGCGATACTCCGTCAGCGCCAGGCTGACCTCTGCCGCCGCAACGCTTAGGCGGCTGCGAATCCACCGCCCGGCAGCATCCTCGCAGGCAACCGCCGAGGCTGCGTCCGGGTCGGGCTCGCCAATCTTCATCAGGACAAAGCGCGAGGCGTTCCAGATTTTGTTGGCAAAGGCCCGGTTGCCCTCGATCCGCTGCGTCGAGAGCCGAATATCGCGACCCATCGCCGACTGCGACATCAAAGTGAAGCGCAGAGCGTCGGTGCCGTAGATCGCGAGCAACTCAAGCGGATCCTGCACATTCCCCTTGCTCTTGCTCATCTTGGCGCCGTACTCGTCGCGCACAAGACCATGCACGTAGACGTCGCGGAAGGGCACCTCGCCGGTGAAGCGAAGTCCCATCATCATCATGCGTGCCACCCAGAAAAACAGGATGTCGAAACCGGTCACCAATACCGCGGTGGGGTACCAGCGCTTCAGATCGGCTGTCTGCTCGGGCCAGCCCAGCGTCGAGAAGGGCCAAAGAGCGCTGGAGAACCAGGTATCGAGCACGTCTTCGTCCTGACGCAGCCCAGCGCCACAACGCGGGCAGGCACTCGGCGTCTCTCGCGCCACCACAATATGCTCATCGCCACAGGCCTCGCAGTACCAGGCCGGAATGCGGTGTCCCCACCAGAGTTGGCGCGAGATGCACCAGTCGCGGATGTTCTCGAGCCAGGCGTAGTAGGTCTTGGTCCAATGCTCGGGATGGAAGCGGGTGCGGCCCTCGCGCACCGCCTCGATCGCCGGATCAGCAAGGGGCTTGGCCCGCACGAACCATTGCAGCGAGGGCATCGGCTCGACGATTTCGTGACAGCGGTAGCAGGTCCCGACGGCGTGGGTATGTGGTTTGACCTCGAGCAGAGTGCCATCGGCCTCGAAGGCCGCCACAAGCTGTGCGCGACACTCGACGCGATCCAGTCCGGCGTAGGGACCGGCCTCAAGGGTCATCCGGCCGGATTCGTCGATCACCACGGGAGCTTCGAGGCCATGCCTCGACCCCATCTCGAAATCGCTCGGGTCATGCGCCGGCGTGATCTTCACCGCGCCGCTGCCGAATTCCTGATCGACAGATTCGTCGGCGATGATCGGAATCTCACGGCCAAGCACCGGCAGTCGGATTTTCTGCCCGATAAGTGCGCGCCAGCGAGGGTCGTCGGGGTGCACCGCCACCGCGGTATCGCCGAGCATCGTCTCGGGTCGAGTCGTCGCAACCACCACCTCGCCCGAGCCATCGGCAAGCGGATAGCGGAGATGCCACAGGCTGCCTTGCGTCTCGCGGTGCTCGACCTCGATGTCGGAGAGTGCGGTGCCGCAGCGACAACACCAGTTGATCATCCGACGGCCCCGATAAATCAGGCCGTCCTCCCAAAGTCGCACAAAGACCTCGCGCACGGCCTGCGACAGACCCTCGTCCATCGTAAAGCGCTCGCGGCTCCAATCGCAGCCCGCCCCCAGGCGTTTCAGCTGCGAGACAATATAGGGCGCGACCTCTTCCTTCCACTCGAAGGTGCGCTCGAGGAAGGCCTCTCGACCCAGCCCGTGCCGATCGAGACCCTCGGCAGCGAGTTTGCGCTCGACGACGTTCTGGGTGGCGATGGAAGCGTGATCGGTGCCGGGGATCCAGACCACGTTATCGCCGGCCATGCGCCGCCAGCGCACGAGCACGTCCTGGAGCGTGTTGTTCAGGGCATGGCCAAGGTGGAGCTGGCCGGTGATGTTGGGCGGCGGGATGACGATCGAGAAGGGCGGCCCGTCGCGGGCGGGATCGGCCTCAAAAACCCGCCGATCAAGCCATGCCTGGGCCCAGGTCTCCTCGATGTCGCGCGGTATATAGGCCTTCGCGAGATCGCCTGCGGACATCCGGCCGAGGGCTAGCAATCGCCCTTCCTGCCCGCCACGGGTTGGCACAGCCGCACACCTGCTCCCCCTGAGAGCGCTCGCTGCCCTGTCTGGAGGCACCGCGACTGAAATTGAGGCAGCTCCACCAGGCATTGCCCTCATCGAGGACACCAAAAAGTCGGTGTTTACGCAGGAAAGGCTGCAGCGCATCGGCCATTGAATGTTGGCACGCTCTTGCAAAGGGAGTGCTGCGGAAGACCAACGCGGACAGGTCTGGAGATCCGCGTTCTGTCGAGCGCAGCTCCGGCTCGCGTCCCCATGGAGGAAATGATGATAGCAAAGCCGATTCGACCCCGTGCTGATTCGCAAGCCCTGCCGGGACGCGAAAGACCTTGGGCAGCTCTTCTGCTCTGGGCTGCCGTAGCCACAGCGTCAACCCTGGCCCTGGCCAACCCGCCATCCGTGCAGGCCGCCGACGAGGGCGCCGCTGCGGCCGAACCAGCCCCCTTGCCAGCGTACTTCTCGGGCGCGAATCCCGACCCGGCGGCTCCGCTCTGGCCGGATCGAACCGGTGCCGCGACCGGGGTCTGGGTGACCCCCGCCGGTGACGCGAAGGGCGACGCCCCCACGACCCTCGTCAGCACCGATCTCTACGACCGTATCGTCCATAATATGATCTCGATCAACCTGGTCTGGGTATTCATCGCCGGCTTCATGGTGATGTTCATGCAGACCGGATTCATGATGGTCGAAACCGGCTTGATCCGGGCCAAGAATGCTTCGCATACCTCAGCGATGAACTTTATGGTTTATCCGCTGGGCTGCATCGCTTTCTGGGCTTATGGCTTCGCGATCGGCTGGGGCAATTGGTTCAACGGACCGGTCGCGCCCGGCTGGTATTCAGCGCTTGGCCCCGGCACTTCGGTGCTGAACAGCGGCTGGGGCCTCGGCGCCGGAGTCGGAGCCGATGGCAATCCCAACGGCCTTTTCACATACGGCCTCATCGGGCTGAAGGGTTTCTTCCTTGGCCCGGACGTCACCGACGTCGGCGTCCTGGCCCTGTTTTTCTTCATGATGGTGTTCATGGACACCACCGCCACCATCCCCACAGGTGCGATGGCCGAGCGCTGGTCATGGAAAAATTTTTGTCTCTTCGCACTCTGGGTGGCCCTGCCCTACTGCCTCTATGCCAATTGGATCTGGGGTGGTGGCTGGCTCGCGCAGGCCGGCCTGAACTGGGGCTGGGGACATGGTGCCGTCGATTTTGCCGGC
>VFKT01000084.1 GCA_009885395.1 Deltaproteobacteria bacterium
ACCTCGGCGATACGGCCCGCGCCTTTTGTGATGACTACGAAATTGATCAGCACCAGAATCAGAAAGACGACCAGGCCGACCACGTAGTTGCCGCCCACGACGAAATCACCGAAGGCCCGGATCACCTCGCCCGCGGCATCGGTCCCCTCCGCACCCTTTCCCAGAATGAGCCGCGTGGAGGCGACGTTGAGACCGAGTCGAAACAAGGTCAGGACCAGCAGCACGGACGGAAAGGTCGAAAACTCGAGGGGTTTGCGGGCGTAAAGGGCAAGAAGAAGAACAACCAGCGAGGCCGCAATGCTGGTCGATAAAAAAAGATCCAGCAGAAATGGCGGTACCGGCACCACCATCAAGATGATGACGGTGACAAAGGCGAGTGGCACAACCATCTCACCCACCGAATTGCCGAAAGAGGGCCCGGCTGGTTTGGGCGTACCGGATGTCGTTGCACTCGCCATGCTTCAGCCCGCCCGCTGCGCCTTGAGGCCGTAGACCCAGGCCAGGATCTCAGCGATCGCTCGATAGAGAGTCGCCGGCACCTCGCCCCCCACCGGCACGGAACGAAACAGCGCACGCGCCAGGGCACGCCTCTCCAGCATCGGAATGCCGTGTCGACGCGCCTCCTCCCGGATGCGCGCCGCAGCCTCCTCGGCGCCTTTCGCGACCACGCGCGGCGCGCCCATGCTCTCTGGGTCGTAACGCAGGGCGACCGCGACATGGGTCGGATTCGTAATCACCACATGCGCCGTCGAGACATCGCTGAGCATGCGGTTTGACGACATCTGTCGCTGCGCCTTCCTGAAGCGCTGCCGAATCTTGGGATCGCCTTCGGATTGCCGCTGCTCGTCGCGAATCTCCTGCTTCGTCATGCGCAGGGTTTGCTGGTGCTGGCGACGCTGCCAAAACCAGTCGGCGCCGGCGATCATTCCAAGCACTGAAACAACACTGAGGAAGAGAGACGCAAAGGCATCGCCGGCCGTTTCAAGAATCACCCGCGGACCGGCGAGGCCGAGATTCGCAAAACCTGGCACCCCCGAAAGAATGAACTGCCACGTCAGCCAGCCGATCAAGACGACCTTGACAAGGTTCTTCAGAAGCTCCATCAGGGCGCGCGGCGAAAACATACGCTCGACACCCTTGGCGAGCGAGATTCGACTGAGATCTGGCGCCAGCCGTTTCGGGTAGAGGCCGAGCCCAATCTGGGCGATATTCACCACCAGGGCGGCCAGTGCCACCACCAGAAAAAGCGGCCCGATCGCGGTCGCAGCCTCGAAAGCGACGCTATGGAGCAGGGCGAGAAGAGCGTCCGGAGTCAGATCCTGCGCCGTGGCTCGGCCAAGCCCGCCGGCCATGCCAGCAGCCAGTGCCTGCAGGAGCCCGGCGGCCCCGCTCATAGACCAGCTCAGGCCGGCGAGCAAAACCACAGCTGCGGTCAACTCAACGGAACGCGAGACCTGCCCCTCTTCGTGCGCCTTTTCGAGGCGCCGAGGCGTCGGTTCCTCGGTCCGGCTTTCTTTGTCTTCGCTCGCCATTGCCTAGCCCAACCGAAGAACCAGCCCCTCGAGCTGCGGCCCGAGCGCCGCATAGGCGGCCTCGAGCACGCGCAAGCTCGCGGGTTGAGCCAAAATCAGCACGAAGACCCCGGCCGCGACGTTCAAGCCAAAGCCGACCGCCATCACGTTCAGCTGCGGCACCAATTTACTCAGCGCGCCAAGGGCACCATTGACCAGCAGCACAACCACCAGCACCGGAGCCGCGATCTCGATCGCGAGCCGGAAGCAGCCGCGTGCCAGCGTGACCACAAAGAGAAGGCCGGCAGAGGACACCCAATCCGTCCCGATTGGCAGCGCGGCGAACGAGGCCGCCACCACCCGAAGCAGTTGGTGGTGGGCATCGACCGCGAGGAAAAGCAGGATCGCCACCACCTGCTGCCATTGCGCGAAGGTGGTCACCTGATCATGCGTCTGGGGGTCGATCAGATTCGCCATGCCAAGGCCCATCTGAAGCCCGGCCAGTTGTGCGCCCAACAAGGCACCACCGATGACCAATTGAGCCGCAAGCCCAATCGCCAGTCCCACCACGGCCTCCCGACAACACATCGCCAGGAGTGCCACCGCCGACGCGCCTGCCAGATCGTCCGGCAGCGGGGTACGCAGCAACACAGGCAACACGGCAACGGCCGGGTAGAGGGCCAATCCCATCCTTACGCGAGCAGGCAGAATCTGAGCTCCGAATACCGGCGCCAAGGCAACCATCCCTGCGAAGCGTCCGACCGCAAGAAGCAAAATTTCGAGACGGTCAGCCCGCTCGAGCAGAAGCCCGGCCACACCGCTCATCCGCGCGCCACCAGCGGGATCGACTCAAAGAGCGAGATCGTCCATGCGATCATCCGTTGCAACATCCAGGGCCCGAAAAGCACAAGAGCCAAGCCGGTCGCGGCGATCTTCGGGATGAAGACGAGCGTCATCTCATTGATCTGCGTGAGGGCCTGAAAAATCGCGACCACCAGGCCGGCAACAAGCCCAAAGAAGAGCACCGGACCAGAAAGCAGCAGCGCCATCACAAGCGCGTCGCGACCGATCTGGAGAACACCATCTGGAGTCATGCTTCGCACCTCATTGAAAACTCCTCACCAATGCGCCAACCAGCAAATTCCAGCCGTCGATGAGGACGAAGATCATGAGCTTGAAGGGCAGCGAGATCAGCACCGGCGGCAGCGTGATCATGCCCATCGAGGTCAGGATGGCCGCAACCACCATATCCAGCACCAGAAAGGGAATATAGATCATGAAGCTGATCTGAAACGCACTCTTGAGCTCCGATATGAGAAAGGCCGGGATGAGCACATCCGCCGGGATTTCCGAAGCGTCCGTCGGTCGCTCCCGGCCGCCGATCGCGAGGAAGAGCCCGATATCCTTCTCGCGTGTCTGACGCAGCATGAAGGCGCGCAGGGGGCCGAAACCCTCCTCGATCGCCTCAGTGGCATCGATTCGATCCTCCATCAAAGGCACCAGCGAGCGCTCCTTGATACTTTCGAGCGTTGGCGTCATGACGAAAAATGTAAGAAAGAGCGCGAGCGCCACCACCACCTGGTTGGGTGGCATCTGTTGCGTCCCGACGGCCTGACGAAGAAAGGAAAGCACGATCACGATCCGGACGAAGGCCGACATCCCGACCAGAATCGCCGGCGCAAAGGATAGAATCGTAAACAGCAGAACCAGCTGAATGCCGGTGCCAAAGCCATCCTTGCCACCAAGATGGAGCGAGAGACCGGCGAGGTCACTCGGCGCAGCCGGTGCGGCGGCGCCAAGCGCCGGAGACGCCGCGCTCAGCAGGGCTACTGCCGCGAGAAACCAGGCGAGGCGGCTCGGCTTCACCTGCAACCACCGGTCGCGGCAAACGCCATTGAACGACCAGCCGATGCCCCGGAAGCGTCCGGGCTTTCTACTCCTGTCGCTGGTCGCTCTCTGTTTTTAATCTCTCCGAGCCGGACCAGGCAGTCGATCCGGCCATCGCTCAGGCCGAGCAAGAGCCGCTCTCCGTCGACCTCGACGAGCGTGAGCAATCGCTTGCCGCCGAGACCGCGCGCCGCCAGCAACTGAATTCGATCCGGGGTGCCGCCTTTCCCAAGGCGGCGCAACCAGCCAAAAATGGCTGCGCCGAGCAATAGCAATGCTGCGACGAGCAGCAGGGGGAAAAGTTCGGCGACCAGCAAATTCTCGCTCTTCACCGCATCTTCTCCAGACGTTCGGCCGGGCTTATGATTTCGGTCAAACGCACCCCAAATTTCTCATTCACCACGACAGCCTCACCGCGTGCGACCGGCTGCCCATTGACCAGGATATCGAGGGGCTCGCCGGCCAGCTTCGAGAGTTCGAGGACCGAACCGCTCACGAGCGCCAGGAGCTCGCGAATGGGCAGCCGGGAACGCCCCAGCTCAACTGTCACATTTAGTGGAACATCGAGCAGGAGATCCAAATTCGCCCGGCCCGTCGGGGCCAACGACTGAGCCTCATTTCGTATATCATCACTCATTCGTGAACCTCCGATCCGAAGCTGACCACCCGAACCGCATTCTGGCCCCGGCTGCGTCCAGCGATGCCGCCGAGCAGTGCACGGCCTTCCACGAAGATCGGCAGTGGATCATCCGGCCGCGTGTCAAAGCGCAGCACGTCCCCAACCCTCAAGTCTAGAACCTCCGAGGTGGGGATCCATTTCCGCCCAAGCTCAACCGCGACTTCGACCTTGGACGCGCGCACCACCCGCGTCAGCGCCTCCGTCCACGAACGGTCAACGGTCTCGTCTTCCGGGTGAATCTGTGCGAGCTGGGGCCGAAAGGGCTCCAGCGAAGCAAAAGGTGTCCCCACGACAATTCGACTTCCGCCTTGACCGAGATCACAAGAGAGCTCAAGCGCCAGAACGGCATCCTCGGGCGGACAGATCGCGACCAGGTTGGGGTTGGTTTCAATTCGCAGCAGGCACGGTTCGAGGGCTACCACCGGGCCCCAGGCCCGAGCGAAATCGGCGAGGATGATCTCAGTGAGCTTGCGGAGAACCCAGAGCTCGATCGCCGAGTACTCGCGGGTTTCCAGATGCGCGGGCAAGCGGCCATTACCGCCAAACATCCGATCCACCACCTGGAAAGCGAGCAGCGGCGGAATTGAAAGCAGAACCTGGCCGCGCATCGGGGCGAACGAGCAGATCGCGAGACCCGCCCCGGCTTCACAGCGCGTTCGCAGGCTGGAGTAGCGGAGGATTTCGACGCCGCGCTGTTCGAGCTGGACCGTGGTGGTCATGAACTGCGAGAGCGAGGCTCGCAAGGATCGCAGGAGTCGCTCGTGCACCAGTTCCAGGCCGGGGAAGCAGCGCCCGGCCGAGCGTTCATCTCCTAGCAGGTCAAAGCCACGGACTTCGCCGCGGCGGGGCTTATCCTCCTGGACCGCAACGTCGCCCGAGGAAATGCCCTTGAGAAGGGCATCGACCTCATCCTGTGAAAGTGTGTCACCCATGTTTCGATTTACTGGACGATGAACTCGGTGAAATAGATGGCGCGCACGGCATCGCGTTGCAGGACCTGATTGAGCCGCGCGATGACCTCCTCCCGGAGATTCTGCTTGCCATCGGGCGTGCGGATATCGTCGAAGCTCCGGCTGGTGAGGAGGGTGAGCACCGAGTCGCGGATCTGGGGAGCGCGGGCATCGAAATCCGCAGGCGCCGCGGCGCCAACGAATTCGACTTGCAGCGTGGCCTTCAGATAGCGACCGCCACCTTCATCACTCAGGTTGGCGATGAAAGGATCAAGCGCCTTCATCGCGCCAGGCGCGTAAACCACCGCATGGTCGTCGAGCTCGGGTTCCTTCTTTTTTTTCGTTTCTTCACCGCCAGGCAGCAATCCGGCAAACCAGGCCCCGGCTCCGGCCAGCACCAGCACGAGCGGTAGGCCGGCAAAGAGCAGGAGCTTCGTGCGGGACTTCCCGCCTGAATCGGTTCCGCCTGCTGCTGCATCCGTCGCGACTGCCGACATCGGCACCTCCTGGAAACCCGTTGCGCGAGCTTCTTGGGGGGCACTCCATCGCAACGACCGTGCCGGACGAATTGCTCTCCGGGGCCGCTGAGATCCGGGGAAAAGTGCTGTAAACACCGTCCTTTCCGGCGAGGGGTTGCGCCAGCGGGGCCACGCGCGCTGGCCAAAGGGATGAGCCACACGGTCAGAACTCTGGCCGGCACGACCCCGCGATCCATCGCAGGGTCATGCCGCTGCGTTGCGACTCAGCGGACGATCTGGATGAGATCGGCGAGCAGACTGTCGGCCGTCGTGACCATTCGTGCATTCGCCTGGAAGCTGCGCTGCAACGAAATCAGGTCGACAAACTCCTGCGCAAGTTCGACGTTCGAGCGCTCCAGCGCCGACGCGACGACCTTGCCCAGACCACCGTCACCAGCGCCGCCGACCGTGGCCGCACCCGAGGACAGGGTTTCGCGATAGACTCCGCCCCCCACGTTCTCGAGCCCGTCTGGAGCCGGGAAGCCGGCCAGCGCCACACGGTAAAGGGCGCGACTCTGGCCGTTGTCGAAGACCCCGGTCACCACACCCTGCGCATCCACCCTTAGATCCTTAAGCTGACCGGCGGGAAAACCGTTCTGGTCGATGGTTAGCGTGGTCGCGCCGCCGGTCTGCACCACGCCGTCCAATCCGAGGCCATCGCCCACGGCGGCCGAGGGGGTGCCGAAATCGAGTAAAATCGTCTGGGCCTCGGCACCGTCGAAGGTGAGCGTGATATCGGTCGGGACGGGGGCGGTCAGAGCTCCCGTGCCGTTGAAGGTCAGGGCTACGGTTCCCAGAATATCAAGCTCGCCCGGCGTCCCACCCGTGGCTGCGGCATCCACACCCACATTCACGTCCCAGCTGTTGGCGCCGGTTTTGGTGAAAAAGAGCGTCATCGTCTGGGCACGACCGAGGGTATCGAAAGCCCGCACGGTCGTGGTGAAGGACGAACTGGCGTAGGCGCTGTCGAAGTCGGTGCCATCGAAGCCACCCGCCACGACCGCCGCATCGGCCGAGAGATTGCTGGTGAGTTCAAGCGCCGTAGTCGCTGTCGGCTGACTCCCGGTTGTTGAGAAATCGATGTCGGTCAAGCCACCGACCGCGTTGCCATTATCGTCGAGGGCGTACCCCTGTACGACCAGGCCCGAGCTGTTGACGAGTTGCGAGTCCTCGTTGCGCTTGAAATCTCCGGCGCGCGAGTAGACCACACCGTTGCCGTCGCGCAGCACGAAGAAACCGCGCCCCTCGACAGCCATATCGGTGGAGCGACCCGTCGATTCGATGCTGCCGGCGGTAAAACTGGTGTTCGTGCCGCGCATCTTCACGCCCAGACCGCCGCCCGAGCCCCCACCCGAGGAGCTCAACACCTCGGCAAACTCCGAGCGGCTCGATTTGAATCCAACCGTGTTCACGTTGGCGATGTTATGACCGGTGACACTCATTGCGTCCCCGGTGGCGATCAGCCCGCTACGGGCAATGGAAAGAGCACCCTGAATTGCCATCTTCGACTCCTTTGTTCGTCAATCTTGATTGATTGAGTCAGGCCGCAGCGGACGCTTCGTCCGGCACGCGAATTTCGATCACGTCGCTCATCTCGACCCGCCGACCACCGACCACCAGCTTCGGCTCGGCCGCGGAGAGATCGATCCCTGTCACTGTTCCAAAGACGCGCAGTGGGACCGGGCTCCGCGTTTGCTCGTCACCTGTGGTGGCGCGAATCCCGTAGGTCCCCGGGGCAACCGCCGCGGCCCCGGGCAGAGAAGCGAGGTCGATCTGCTGCGGCCCCGCACCCACCTGCCCTGCCTCGAGGACGGCGATCGGCGCTCCCTTGCCGTCGAGGAGTTCAATTCGCACCGCCGCGGCATTGCCCAGATTCAACTCGACCAGGCCGGACGCGTTTGCGCCACCCATGACCACGGTCGGGTCGCGGAGGGCGACCTCGGTTCCCAGCAGACTGGCAAAGGTGGCCGGAGCGGAGGTTGACGGCGTTTTCAACCCGCTAATCCCTTCGTTGATCTGCATCAGTTGCTCAAGGCTCGAAAATTGGGCGAGTTGGGCCGCGAACTCCGTGCCCTCCATCGGATTGAGCGGATCCTGGTTCTCAAGTTGCGCCACCAGCAGGGTGAGAAACTCCTCGTGCCCCATACCCGATTTAGGCTTGGCCGCGTTCGCCGCGGCGCTGGCTGCCGCCTCGGCTGCGGCGGCGGCCGCCTGAGAGCCACCATCAATTTGTGGTATTGCCATTTTTCAAGCCCTCACGCTGATTCGCGATAGAGTGCGCCAGAGAAGTTCGGCATCGATCTCCTCGATGTTTTCCGCACCTTGTTCGCGATCTGGATCCGACTGCGGCGGGCTCGGTGAGGCCCACTCCGGCGTCGCACGTTCTTCCCTGGGGGCGTGCTCCTGCCGCGAGGCATCGTTTCGGCCCGGTTGCTGCTCCAGTTCGAAGCTGATCTCTGCGTTACCAAGCAGACGCTCGAGCAGTCCGCGCTCTCCGTCGAGCAGTGAAACAGTGGCCTCGCGATCCGCGATCAACGAGGCCCGAACCCGGTCGCCCACCATCTCGAGTCGAACCGAGAGCTGACCCAGATCCTCGGAATCGAGGTCGAGTCGCATCCGGCGCCCATCGGCCGAAGCCGCAGCGCGAAGGTCGGCAAAGAGTTCGGGCCGCCAGCGTGATTCTTGTTGGTACGCAGGCCCGGTGCCGGCTTCCGGTCGGGAAGCGTCCTTCGGCGCCTCGCGGCCCGAGGCCTGGCCCGATCCTCCGACGATTGGAGGCTGGGCATCCGGGCGTAGCTCTTGCGCGTCGGAGCCCACCGGTTCGCCGAGATTGAAAGGAGGCGACCCGGGACCGGTGCTCTGGCCTTCAGGCGCCTCCCCGCTGTGGCCGAGTTCGGAGGGCCCGGGAAAAATCAAGTCGAGGAGGTCGGGCGGTCGCTCGGGCTCGGGCTCGGACGACGATACGTCGCCCGCACGCGGAGCCACTCCCTCGAGGACAGGCCTGCGAGCCGCTTCCTCGAGGGCAGCCGGATAGGGCATGGCCCTCTCAAGTTCGGCGAACGCCAGTGCCGACACGCCTGCAGGCGGCATGGGAGAGTTGACGGTAACATCTTTTATCAGGGTTGAGTTTGCCGCTGCGCTCGAGCCCGCGCGTGGGACGGAAGCTGAGATTGCGGCCCGGACGCTGTCTGCGACTGACTCTCTGCCTCTCACCGGAGCCGCCCGGCCATGCGGCGTCCCGCCCCGTTCTGGGTCGACCCTTGGGGTCATGATCGCAATCGGGGGCTGCACACCCAGGTCAAGCCTGATCCCGGGAGCCTCCGTCGTGCCCGTTGCAGTGGCCGCGGCAAGCGCAGGACGCAAAGCCAGTTCAAGCCCAAGCCCCGACGTGTCCGTCGCGCTCGTTGCAGAGACCTCGGCAAACGCAGGACGCACAGCCCTCAAGCCCGGCGTCGCGGAGGCCGGGACAACCGAGGGGGGCTCTGGGGCTGGGGCAACCGGGGCGTTCAAAACCACGTTATCGGTCGCGAGCCCAGCCTGGGGCCTCACCCCGTGGTCGCGCAGGATCCCTTCGCCAATTCCCTCGACCGATGAATCGGGCTCCGTCCGGGGCGCTCCAGCCGTTGCCGCTCCCATCAGCGCCGAGCCAGAAGGCGGAACGAGCACCGAGAGATCGTCAGCCAGCTTCGCTGCCCTATCGAGCCTTGCGCTATCGTCGATCCCTTTATCACAGGTCGATGCCGTTTCGTTCGCGACGCCACGGGCTGGCTCCCGTTGGAGAAGGGCCGTTGGCCTCGACGGCGAACTCTCGCCGGTTGCGACGGGTCGCGTCGACACAGGCGGGGTCTTGGGGGCCGAGGCCGCGCCGACAGATATCGGGCTGGTCAGAGTTTGAGTCTGGGCCTCTGCCTGGGTCTGGGCCTCCCGCTCAGGTTCGGGCCCGCAACTCTGTCCACGCGCAGCCGAATTTTGTTTACCTTGACGACGCAAAAGATTTGCAAGTAGTCCAAAAAATGCACCAGATTTGCCACGAACCGGAAAGCTCGTGGCCGGCGCAGTCTCGGCTGCCTGTGTTCCGCCCGGTCCCATGCACAGGGAAGCCTCCGCAAGCCGCCTGCCAGTCGGCCGGGCGGCTTCAGAACGCCGTCGAGGGATCCGGATCCGCCCGCTGGAGGCGAGACCAGGTTGCGCCAGTGCCACTTTCAGGGCCTTTCTTCCGCGTCGGTGGCGTGCTTCTCGGCCAGCGCCCGCAAGGGCGGCGGAAGTCCGGGGCGGGCCTGAAGTCGGGTGCTAAGCAGAGGGCTCGGCAGAAACGACCACCCGCCCGGCAGCAAGGGCCGGAACCCCCGCTGCTCCGGGTTCGCAAAGCCGGGCACGACGATGATCGGCTCGGCTGAGGTTTCTGAAAGAAATCAGGAAAGGACGGGATGACCATCCCCGACGAATTGATCGCTGTGATCCTCGCGAACTGGCCGGTCGCCAGACTCGGCACGCTCAGCAAATCATTGACTCCCCACCTTGTCCCGATCGTCTTTGTCCAGCACGACGATGCACTCTGGAGCCCAATCGACGGCAAGCCAAAATCACCAGGCGAGCCGGCCCGGGTTCGCCACCTGCGCGCCTGCCCCGCGGCGAGTCTGCTGCTCGACCATTTCGATGCCGATTGGACGCAACTCTGGTGGCTGCGTCTCGACGGCCTGGCCGAAATCGTCGAAGGCAGCGATGCGGCAAGCACTGGGCGGATCGAGCCGGTCGCCGCGGCCTTGTTGCGGAAGTATCCTCAGTACGGCCGGGTGCCCCTCTTCAGTGACCAACCCGTTTTGTTGAGGATCAGCCCGATCAAGACCATAAGCTGGTGCGCCGGGGCCGACGCCCTCGTGACCCTGGAAAGGATTTGTCGTCTACTGCCATGAATGGAAGTGTGCCGGCGTGAGCCGACTCACGCTGCGCATTCCCGATGCCCTGGCGACGGCGCTCAGAGCGCGGCGCTTGCACGAGCCCGCGCCGAGGCGGGCCGCGGGAGTCCGCTCAGCGCGTTCGTTGCAAAGGATAGGCTCTGAGCGCATTTGCCGACTCTTCCGCCCTCGTCAAGCGCTCCGCCTATCACCGCCAGATCCAGCCTGGCCTGTTCGCGCAGGGGCTGCGGCAGAACTCTCAAGCTCTATTCAAAATCACTCGAACATAGGCGCGAGCTTCGCCAGCACCTCTTCCATGATCGCGTCTGGAATACTTTCCAACTTCTTGCCGCTACGCGCGCCGAGATAGAGAGCGCGCGGCTGGTCGCAGCCTACAATGCCAGTCGTTTTGGTTCCTGCGCCTGTCAGCGGCACGGCGAAGCCGGCCGTTCGCGCGAAGGTCCAGCCGCTCGTGATCGGCAGTACCACGGGCACTTTCGTCAAGCAGTTGAAGGCCTCCGGCGACACGATGAGCGCCGGACGGCGCCCGTTTGATCGTGTCCCGACGAAGGATCGAGACTGACCAGCCAAACTTCGCCGCGTTTCATCAGATCAACTCACCGCGGACGGGTTTGCTCTCGAGCCATGCGCGATCTTCGCTGGGAATCGGCGCTGCCGGATCATAAGGAGCAGCCGGCCCCCGCCGGGGGATCCGTCCGGCTGAGTCTCCGCCTCAGCCGGTGCTCGCCAGCCGGGTCGTCACGAGCACCGCCTTTTTCTCGTCAAGGCGGGAGAGGATCAAGCCAAGTTCTTTGCTGCGCATTCGCGACACGATCCGCAGCAGCGTCTCATCATCCAGCTCACCGAGAATCGACGCGGCCGCCTCGGGTTTCATTGCGGCATAGACTTTCGCCAGCGAGGCGGCAGCGGCATCCTCGGCCTGGCTGGCTGCGGCAAGCCGCTCACCGAGTTTTGCTTCCAGAGCCTCAAGGCGGGAAAGGTCCTCGAGCACCTGCCGCTCCTGTTCGGCAAGCGTGCCGGCCCGACCCTCGATCTCGCGCTCGCGCTCATCCAATTCCACCTGTCGACGCGCGACACCGTCGAGCAACCGGGCAACTTCCTGGGCCCGCTCGCGCGGCTTGGGCGCCGGCTCGGTCGCCGGAGCTTCCGGCGCGGCGGTGGCGAGCCCGAGTTCGCTGGCGCCCACCAAAAGCCGTGCTGCCACCAGGAAGGCGAGCAGGATCCGAATCGGACCCGCCGCGCGCCAAGTTTGCCTTGTCTCCGTCGTCACCGCTTCCATACCTCCAACTCCTACTTGCCGCCGGCCGAGCCGCGCAAGACGATCTCCTCAAGACGATGTTCCTCGGCCCGGGCCAGGGCGAAAGCTTCGCCTTCCTGCAACCGTTCACTCAGCCGACCGAGCTTCTGTTCCTCGCGATGCGCCTCGACCACCCGACCCTGCTGCACGCGCAAATCCGACTCGACCGCCCCCTTCGCCTCCTCGAGACGGGCCGCGCGCAACCGCTCGGCACCGGCGAATTCAAAGCGCGTCTCCAGCCAGGCCGCGGTTTCCTCCCGCACGCCATCAAGCGCTTCAAGCGATCGCGCGAGGGCACAGCGCGCCAGTTCGCCAAGTCGATCGCGTTCGATACCCAGCCCGGCCGCACGTGCCTCCTCGACCCGCCGAACACCAGCCCGAAGGCG
>VFKT01000230.1 GCA_009885395.1 Deltaproteobacteria bacterium
CGCGGCAGGTGACGGTCGAGGTCATCCAGCGGCAGACGGCGCAGCATTTCAGCTTGAAGATCACGGACCTGAAGGGGGCCAAGCGCCACCGGAGCGTGGTCCTGCCGCGGATGATCGCGGTGCACCTGACGCGCAAGCACACGCAGATGTCGTACCCGGATATCGGGCGGGCCTTTGGCGGCCGGGACCACTCGACTGTGATCCACGCCTGCAACGCCATCGAAAAGCGCCGCAGCGGCGACCCTGATCTCTCGAGCCTGCTCGACGAGATCGAACGCGGCTTTCCGCAGCAGCGCTGAACGGCCTGCTCGCCCGCAATGCAGCACCCTCCAATCGGACCAGAGTTGCTTCGCTGGAGCTGTCGGTCGAGGTCACGGGACCTTATGGGTCGAGTCTCGGGCTTCGACCGGGCCCTGTTGACTGCCTGTGTAAGGGTTGGGGATGGCGCTGGGGATCGCCATCGACTTCAAAAGCCGGCGGTCTTTCCCCACGTTCTTCCCCAGCACCATCGACAGGCGTTCATCCTGCATGATCAAGGGTTTGACTTCGATATCCACACTTTCCACAGCTCCTGCTACTTCTTTGTACTTCATTCTAATAAATGAGAAGAGAAGAGAGACCGTGAACAACTTTCCTGCAGAGTAAAAAAAATATGGACTTTTCAATCGAACGAACCGAATTGGTGCAAGCCCTCAGCGTTACGCTTGGCGTTGTCGAGCGTCGCAATACGATGCCCATCCTCGGCAATGTGCTGCTTCAAGCCGACGAAGACCACCTGTCGGTTTCAGCGACGGATCTCGAAGTCCATGTGAAACGACGCTGTACGGCAAAGATCAAGACAAAAGGTGCTGCAACGGTGCCGGCGCGCAAGCTTCACGAGCTGGTCCGTGAGCTGCCCCAGGGCGAGGTCCGGATCCGTTCGCTCGACAACGAATTTGTCGAGGTGGTTTCGAGCCGCTCGCGGGCCAAGCTGGTCGGTCTTCCGGCCAACGATTTCCCAAGTTTTCCGCATACGGAAACCAAAGGCGCCCTTTCCCTCGAGATTGCCGGAGCCGCGCTGCGTCGGCTGATCGATCAGACCTTTTTTGCCGTCTCCAGCGATGATACCCGTGCCCATCTGGGGGGTGTCCTGCTGCAGGTCAGGGGTGGTGCGCTCTGCTTTGTTGCCACCGATGGCCATCGGCTGGCGCTTTGTGAGCAGCCGCTGAAGCAGGCGATGGAACTTGAGAAGGGAATCATCCTGCCGAGAAAGGGGCTCGGCGAGCTTCGCAAGCTGATTGACGATGTGGAAGACACCGTGAAGCTGCGGCTGCTTGGTAATGCGGTGAAGGCCGATGCCGGCCATGTCGAGATCATGATGCGGCTGATCGACGGCGAGTTTCCCAACTACGAACAGGTCATCCCGAAATCCTCCAAATACACGGTGACGATTGCCCGGAGCGAGCTCCTCGCGGCATTGCGTCGCGTTTCGGTGGTCGCCAGTGATCGCGTGCGTGGCGTCCGCTTCCGCCTGGCTCCGAATCTTCTCGAGGTTTCTGCCAGCAGTGCCGATTTCGGCGAAGCGAGCGAAGAAATCGAAGTTCCTTTCGATGGCGAGGAGATGAGTGTCGGCTTCAATGCGCGCTACCTCACGGAAGCCCTCTCGGTTCTGGACGAGAGTATTCGCGTGCAACTGAGTCTGAGCGACGATCAGAGTCCTGGCGTGCTGCAGACCGAAGACGACGATTTCTTCCGCTACGTGGTCATGCCGATGCGACTCTGAGGGGGCCCAAGGCTCCTGCTCGCCGACGCCTTCAAAACCGAGCCCCTGCGTGTTAAGAAAGACCCCCGGGATGCTCTTCGTAAGATCCTGATTTTACTATGGAAACGAAGACTCTACCGGCGTCGGATCCGAACTCGTACGGGGCCGACCAGATCAAGGTTCTCGAGGGCCTCGAAGCCGTCCGCAAACGGCCCGGGATGTACATCGGCGATACCGCCGAACGGGGCTTGCACCATCTCGTCTACGAGATCGTCGACAACTCGGTCGACGAAGCCCTGGCGGGCCATTGCACGAAGATCTCGGTCACCCTGCACATCGATGGCGAGGTCACTGTGGTCGATGACGGCCGCGGCATCCCGGTCGATCTGCATCCCACCGAAGGCGTCTCCGCAGCGGAAGTGGTGCTGACCAAGCTGCATGCCGGCGGCAAGTTCGACAA
>VFKT01000024.1 GCA_009885395.1 Deltaproteobacteria bacterium
ATGTCGCTGACAGATTCCACCCGCCGTGCCGTGCGCTCGATATTCGCCAGCACGACCTCGTCTGGCCGGAACGCATGTTGGTCGCGAACGTTGGTGCTCATTGTCATTTGGGGCCAGAGGGGTCGAGGCACGCACGGGCCGGCCGACCCATCGGCGGCCGGAAACTAAGGACGCGGTGCCGGACTGTCAATATCGGCCCGCCATTGAGGCCGATGCGGGGCAGGGTGTGGATCGGCCACCGTGGCGATCGCTGTCGCCGGTCGTCGATGGCCCGGGCCGGCCTAGAGTCCCATCAAGGCGACCACGCCATGGTCCCGTCCGGCGGTGTAGCCGCCGTCGACCGCGATGGCCTGCCCCGAGACGAAGGAGGCGTCGGAGGAAAGCAGGAAGGCGGCCACCGAGGCGATCTCCCCGGGGCGTCCGAAGCGGCGCAGCTTGTGTTCCTCGCGGATGTGCTCGCGCACCTCCGCCATCGCTGGAATGTCGAGTACGTCCTTGAACATCGGCGTGTCGATGAAACCCGGGCAAAGCGCATTGGCGCGAATGCCCTGGCGCCCGTAGTCGATCGCAACATTCCTGGTGAGCAGGACGACGCCGCCCTTCGAGGCGTTGTAGGCGCTGCCGCCGGCGGTTCCCTCGAGGCCCTCGATGCTGGCGACGGTCACCAATGAACCGCGCTCCCCGTCGACCGCTGTCTGCTGAAGCAGCTGCTTGACGACATGCTTCAGCACCAGGAAGGTGCCCTTCAAATTCACGTCGAGAACCGGATCCCAGCCGGCAGCCGCGTCGAGGAGATGCACCGGGCCGCCGCCGGCGATGCCGGCCGCGTTGACCAGACCGTCGAGACGGCCGAACTCGCGCACTGCCAGCGCAACTGCGGCCGCGACCTCGTCCTCGCGGCTGACGTCGGTCCGGCAAAACCGCACGCGGCTTGCGTCCGTGATCGCGTCGGTGGCGGCAGCCGTCGGTTCGGCACGGTCGGCCCCGACGACCTGCGCCCCCTCGGCGAGGCAGCGCGCGACCGTCGCGAGCCCGATCCCCGACGACGAGCCGGTGACCAGAACCACTTTTCCCTTCAGCCGACCGTTTGTTGCTGCCATGCGTCCCTCCGCTGCGCTTGTGGCAGACTTATACAATTTGATAGATCTTGTTCAAATGTCCAAACCAGCGACAAAGGCGGCGACCGGCAGTCGGCTCGCGATCGTGCGCCAGCTGCGGCCGCGGGCAACGCCCGACCGGATTCTCGATGCCGCCGAGCAATGCCTGGGCCGACTGGGCATGCAGCGCGCCTCGATGGGCGACGTCGCAACCAAAGCCGGGATGTCGCGGGGTTCGGTCTATTTCCATTTCCCGGATCGCGAAGCTCTGGTTCGTGCGGTGCTGGCTCGGGCGGCGGAGCGCTTCGTGCGTTCAAGTGAAAAGGCCGTACGGGCGCGCCGCACGCTTGCCACCCAGGTGGCAGAGGCCGCGGTTTTCATCCGGCAGAACCTGCACGGCGACAAGTTTCAAAAGATGTCGGGCGGCCAGGGTGATACGCTGCTTGCGACGCTACTCACCGCCAATCTCGAAGGCATGGTCGCGAGTTGGGTCGATTTCTGGCAACCCTTTCTCGCCGAGGCGGCGGCGCGCGGCGAGATCCGACCCGACCTCGACCGACGCGAAGCGGCGGAATGGATCGTGCGAATCATGCTTTCGCTCGCCGTCATGCCCTCGGCGGTAGTCGACCTCGACGATGTCTCGGCTGTCCGCGGCTTCGTCAGCCGCCATATCGTACAAGGCCTCGCCCCGTCGGCAGGCAACAAACAGAGGAAATAAATCGATGCGCTTTGCACTCTTCTCTGAAATCCCGGTGGCGAAACCCTGGACCCGCGACAGCGAACACCGGGCGTACAAGGATACCCTTGAGGAGGCGTTGGCCGGCGAGGAGTTCGGCTGGGATGCCTTCTGGACGGTCGAGCATCATTTTCTCGACGAGTACTCGCATTGCTCGAACCCTGAAGTTCTCTACGGCGCGATCGCAAGTCGCACCAAACGCATCCGGCTTGGCTACGGCGTGCGGCTGATGCCGAAGCCCTACAACCACCCGGTGCGCACCGCCGAGTCGGTCGCGGTGCTCGACCTGATCTCCGACGGCCGCGTCGATTTTGGCACGGGACGATCTTCAACGCGCGCCGAGCTTGAGGGGTTTGATGTCGATCCACAAGAGACGCGCGAGATGTGGGCCGAGGCCATCCAGCACGTGGTGGGCTGCTGGACCAACGAGACCTACGAAATGAAGGGTAAGCACTGGCAAATGCCGCCGCGCAGCGTGCATCCCAAGCCCTTGCAGGATCCGCATCCGCCGATATTTGGTGCGACTTCGAGCGAAGACGGCCATAGGCAGATCGGCGAAGCCGGCCTCGGGCTCTGCTCCTTTGCGGTCGGTATCTCGCCCGAAGAAGTGAAGAGTAAAATTGATATCTACCGGGCGGCGATCTCGACCTGCACCCAGCCGCTGGGAAAGTTCATCAACAACCAGGCTTCCACCTTCACCATGGCGATCTGCTCGCCGACAGAGGAAGAGGCGCGCGCGGTCGCCCGCGAATCCTTCGAGTGGTACCCCAAGGCCGGCGCACGCCTGATCGGCTCGCTGGCCACCTGGATGGCCGAGAAGAAGAAGGATCTTGGCAGCTACGCTTATGCCGCCGACATGAAAAACGTCGACGAGGCTGGCGCGCTCGATCTGCTGACGCTCGAATATTTAATTGATAACGGCGCCTGTGTGCTGGGCACGCCCGAACAATGCATCGATGCCTGCAAGCGCTACGAGGCGGCCGGTGTCGACCTGCTGCTCTGCCTGGTGAATCCCCTCAAGATCCCGCATGCGAGTGTGATGCAGACCATCGAGATGATGGGGAAGCACGTCATTCCACAGTTCAAATGAGGGCGGCCGTCGGCCGACGGAAAAATCAGGGATCAGGCGGTTGCAGGAAGTCGCCGTTTCGGAAGTTGGCTGGCCCCGGTGTCTGGATCACGCGGCCCCTTGACAGCCGACCTGGCCCTTGCACCGACCGTTCCGGTGCGTCGCGGCTTCGTCGTTGCGACATGCAAACGGGCTTCTTCCCCTGTTGTCGGCATTGTTCCCCCTCACCGCAGGATCAGTCGCCGCAAACACGATAGCCTCGGGCGCGGTCGCCCTCGATTAGCAGCTCGACGCCGCTGAGCCGGGAGCTTTTCAAGGCGGGGCGCCTCTTTACAACCTTCTGCACCAGTACCGGACCGACGAGGGTCCCTGTACCACCTCGCTTTCCCCGGAGGATGTCTCGAACTTCGACTACTACGATGGCGAGATGTCGATGCATTCGAAGACTCTCGGACCCGGTCCAATTGGCTATTATTGGAATACCCCGGTTCCCGCCTGTCCCGGTTGGCTTCAGGATCCTGGCTGCGATCCGATGCCCCAGTTTCTCTGGCCGACCCTGGATATCATGCTGCTCACCTGCACCGGCTCGAACCCGAACACTCCTGCTGGCAAGAATGCCTGCGACGCCCTCAATGTCGGCGGCGTCAACGCGATGTGTGGCGACAATTAGGCGACGTGGCTGAATGCCCAGATCGAGTCAGATTCATATTTCGGCTGAGCGCGATTCGGGGGCGAAGAACGTTCGTGCGATTCAAGTCGGGCCGCTGGCTTGGCCCGAAGACGTGGTCGCAATCAGGCAACGGGCCCGGATCAGCACGGCCTATACGTTGGACCGGGTTGCCGTGGGCACCACGATCTCTTCTGGAAGCTGCTTCTCCGGTGCGCAAATCGCTCCTGAGAGATCGGATTGCCGCCAGGGGTGGTGCGGGGCTTTTCGATCCCCCGGGGAGGAGTGCTATTCAGGAAGAACGTGGCGCGGCCTTTTCTGAGTACCCCCGCGATCGTTCTCCGCACAGTCGATTTCGGGGAATCGGATCGCATCGTGACGGTGCTGTCGCGCGATTTCGGCAAATTCACGGGCATCGCCAAGGGAGCCAAGCGATCCCGCAAGCGCTTCTCGGGGGCGCTTGAGATCTTCGCCCGCATCCGGCTCGACTTCCACCAACGGCGCGATAGCGGCATGGCCTTCCTTGAGCGGGCCGTGGTGCGCGCCCCCTGGCCGGCGTTGGTACAATCGATGGCGCGTTACGGCGCGGCCACCCATGTGATCGAAGTCGCTGACAAGATTTCAGCTGAGCACGAAGTCGGCGACGATCTTTTCCAGGTGGTGGATGCGACGCTGGCGACTCTGGGCAGCGAGGAACCCGGCCCCTTTCTGCTGCGTCTCTTTGAGCTGGCGGTTCTTTCGGCCGGGGGCTGGCATCCTCACCTTGACCATTGCCTGGGCTGTCGGCGGCTGCCCGAAACGTCGCGTGATCTGGTTTCGCTGGAGGTGGAGGGGGGAGGTGTTCGATGTTCGGGCTGTGCCCGCGATGGCGGGCTTCGTTTGCGTCCTGAAACATTGGCTTGTATGCGGCGATTTGCCAATGCTGCGCTGAAACATCGTACACTCGATTTCGGCGTGCAGCGCGAAGTCCAGGAGTGGCTCGAGCCGCTCTGCAGAAAATCGACCAGCGATGCCGACACGGCGGCAAAGGACCGGGCTGGTGCGATCTCGCAACGTCGGATCGAGCAGGAATTGCGGACGGCGACGGCCTTGTTGCTGGCGCCGCGCCTGCGTTCACCGCTGCGCGCCCTCGATGCTCTCTCGGGTTCCGGGAGTGGCGTTGAGCCAGGACGCGAAGACGTCCGAGATCGGGCCAAACCGGCGCTCGTCCAGCAGCCGCTCCAGACGCGCCGCTACCCGCGCCCGACCCAGTCCGTTGAAGAAGCGGACGTAGCCGGGAGTTCCGACCAACTTCGGTGAACCGGGGTCGATCTCCCAGGGGTGCGTGTAGACCACGGCGGGCCCGTGTTCGTCGGCCCAGCGGTCGAGCTGTCGCCTAAAAAAACGATAGGGCAGCCCGCGCAGGGCGAAGCCGCCGGCGGCGAGCGGCAGTTCGTGGCCGCTCGGCAGGCGACTGAGCGGCAGAGGAATCTCCCAGAGGCCGCTACCGAGGCGGACGGGCCCGGGTTTTTCCGCAAGACGCGGCGGTGCACGGCCGCTCCAGCGCAAGGGCATGAAGCTCGAGTCGTAATCGAATCCTGCGTCTGCAACCGAGTCGAGAGCGCCGAGTTGCGCGATGTCGAGAAAGTAGGGCGCACGAAAGCCCTTGACTCGAATTCCTGCCACGTCCTCGACGGCGCGCCGTGCGTCGCATAGTTCGGCAGTTAGTTGACGAGAGGCCACTTGTGGCAGGCGCCGATGGTGCAGGCCATGGCAGGCGATTTCATGACCGGCAACCTGGGCCTGGCGGACGAGCTTCGGGTTTTCGCGAGCCATGTCGGCGAGAAAGAAGAGGGTAACCCGGGTCTTTCGTCGTGCAAAAAGTTCAAAAAGGCGTGAGAGATTGTCCGCGACGCGCCGTCCGCCGTGGGCGATTTCCTCTGCGGTGGCGGGCGCCGGGCCACGGCTTTGATCGTGGTACCAATCCTCGACATCGACCGAGAGTGCATGGCGGACCTGCGTAGCCTGAGAGGCTGGGATCATGTCGCGGACTCCGCTGCGAATCGAGGCAGGAGCCGCCCGGTTTTGGCCGCATACGTCGTCCAGTCGGCGCCAAAGCGTCGCGCCAAGGTTTTTTCCTCGAGCCAAATCCGGATCAACGCGGCCGGCAGCCAGACGCCGACAGTGGCGGCGAGTGCCAGCGGGCTCTCGACGAGCATTGCCGTGGCGATACCGATCGAGCCGATGGCGGCGTAGCTCGGGTGGCGGATCCAGCGGAACGGCCCCGAGCGGATCAGGGGCTGGTCGTCGGTGAGCACGACGGCCACCTTGAAATAGCTGCCCATGGCGCGCTGGGTCTGGTGCCGGAGCCAGAGGGCGGCGGCGAAGAGGAGAAGGCCCGCGAGTTGGAGCCCTCCAGCCGGTGCGGGGCCGGCACGACGGTCAAAGGCGGCACCGGCCAGTACCACCACGAAGGCGGCTTGCATGGCGTAGCCGCTCGCATCGCCGTGGCTTTCGTTGCGTTCCCGGCGGGCCAGGTCACCCATCGAAAATCCGGCCGCCAAGGCAAGCCCCCAGACCGTCAGGGTGGCAAAATGCCCGGCAGCTCCAACCACTGCGGCGGCAGCGACGCCGCGGGCAAGGGCAGGACCCCATTCGGTTGCAGACTTCAAGGCGACGAGTCTAGCAGGACAGCAGGGCTTGCCACCCGCTCCGCAAGATGCCGCCAGCAGCAGTCCGAGGACTACTGTGCAATGCGAAAGATCGTCGGGTCTGCCTCCCGTTCCGCGAGATCCTGCCGCAGCAGCAGTCTGAGGCCTACTGTGCAATGCGAAAGATCGTCGGGTCTGCCTCCCGCTCCGCGAGATCCTGCCGCCAGCAGCAGTCCGAGGCCGTCGGGGCTGAAATTTTGAGCAAATAGGCAGTGGCAGCGGCCCTCTCGGCGCGCTCGCGGTGCTTGTCGGAAGTGCGCGAGCTGCAAACCACCACGGGTACAGGCGTCATGCGGGGGTCGGCACGCAACTCGGCCAGCGGTTCGTAACCATGCATTCGTGGCATCTCGAGGTGGGTGATGACCAGGCGGTAGTGGCTGGCATAAAGTTTTTCGGGCGCGATCTCTCGCGAGCGCTGGCGGTCTCCGGTCGCGTGGGCGCTCGCAGCCATGCTTTTGCGTATGCGCACGACCCGGATGCCGACGTCGGCCGACGTCGGCTGCGTGCTGGGTGCCGTGCGCTTTCTTGAGAGACCCTTGCGTCCCGACGCTGCGGCGGCAGCGCTGGTACGAGTTGGTGCAGGCCGAGGTGGCAGTGCCCTGCTGGTGAGTTCGCAGATCCGCGATCTGGCGGTGGTTCGCGAAGCTCTTCTGCATTCCGATAGCGCGGCCTCGGTTGCCTTCGATGCGCGCCAGGCTGTCGATCTGCTCGACATCATCCGGCGGCCCAATGTGCTTGTTCTGGATCTCGCTTCTGACCCGACGCGTGGCCTTGGGCTCGCGCTGGAACTCCGACAGGATTCGCGCGTCGCCGCCACGCCGATGGTGCTGCTCCTGCCGGAGAATTTTGATTCGGATCGGCTGCGCCGCGAGGCCTTACGCGGCGGCCTGCTGGCTCCTGACGCCGCGTCCCGCATCGAGCGCCTGATCGACCTCGTGACGCGCGACGCGGCGTAAACGGAAAGCGCCTTTCAGGCGCGGTAGACGCCCGGCTTCCGTGCGCCCGTGTCTATGCTAGCCAGCGCGCTTGCGCGCCGGGCGAGGACCCGGTGCCGCCGGAGGAGCTCAAATCAATGTCCGCACCCAAGCCAGAAGCCGGCGAACGCGGTCGCATGGACCGCGTCGCGAACCTCGCCAAGCGGCGTGGGCTCGTCTTCCAGTCGAGTGAAATCTACGGCGGGCTGGCGAGCTGCTGGGATTACGGTCCGATCGGTGTCGAGCTGAAGCGCAACGTCAAGGATGCCTGGTGGCGCGATATGGTCTGGTCGCGCGGCGATATTGTTGGGCTCGATTGCTCGATTCTGATGCACCCGAAGGTCTGGGAGGCGTCGGGGCACGTCGCGGGTTTCAGTGATCCGCTGATTGATTGCAAGCGTTGCAAGCAGCGTTTTCGAGAGGACCATCTCGATCAGCTCGAATGTCCCCAGGAAAAGGGCAAGCATCCGGGCGAATGCAAGGGCGAGCTCACCGAGGCGCGGCAGTTCAACCTGATGTTCAAAACCCATATGGGACCGGTCGAGGATTCGGGAACTGCCATCTATATGCGACCTGAAACCGCTCAAGGCATGTTCGTCAATTTTGAGAACGTGGTCGAGACGCAACGCCGCAAGCTACCCTTTGGCATCGCCCAGGTGGGTAAATCGTTCCGCAACGAGATTACGCCGGGAAATTTTCTTTTTCGGACGCGTGAGTTTGAGCAGATGGAGATGGAGTACTTTGTCCGTCCCGGCGAAGAGGGGCGCTGGTACGAGTACTGGAAGCAGGAACGCTACGACTGGTACGTCAAGCTGGGCATCAAGCCAGAAAATTTGCGCCTGCGCGAACACGCTGCCGATGAGCTGGCACATTACGCCCGCGGTTGTGCCGATATTGAATATCTCTTTCCCTTCGGCTGGTCCGAACTCGAAGGTATTGCCAGTCGTACCGATTTCGATCTGAAGCAGCATCAGGAAGCGAGCGGCAAGGATCTGCAATACTTCGACGACGAGACCCGCGAGCGCTTCCAGCCCTACGTCATCGAGCCTGCGGCCGGTGCCGACCGTGCCACCCTGGCCTTTCTGGTCGATGCCTTTGACGAGGACGAGATCGAGGGGGAGACGCGTGTTGTGCTGCGCTTGCACCCGCGCCTGGCCCCCGTCAAGGCAGCTATTTTTCCTCTGATGCGCAAGGGTGGGCACCCGGAGAAGGCGCAGCAGATCTGGGCCTCGTTGCGCCCCTTCATGGTGACGCAATACGACCAGGCGGGCTCGATCGGGCGCCGTTACCGTCGTCAGGACGAAATTGGCACGCCCTTTGGCATCACGATCGACCACCAGACGATGGAGGATGGCACGGTCACGCTGCGGGAGCGCGATTTGATGACGCAGGAGCGGATCCACGAGAGTGAGTTGCGTGCCGAGCTGATGCGCCGCATTTGGGGCTGATCGGCGCGCGAGGGTTTTCAGGCGATGCGTTTCGGATTGACCTCTCCGATTGTGACTCTGACGCCACGTGGGCATGGCGCCTGGGAGGAGGCCGCCGGGGCGCGGGAGATCGCTGCGATCGGCCGTGCTGCCGACCGGCTCGGTTTCAACCATCTCACCTGTTCCGAGCATGTCGGCATTCCGGTCGATGTCGAACGCATTCGAGGCGGCCGTTATTGGGATCCGCTGGTGACCTTAGGTTTTCTCGCCGCAGTCACAGAGAAAATAAAGCTGGCGACCCACGTCGCGGTGTTGCCCTACCACCACCCGCTCGAGGTGGTGAAGCGCTACGGCACGCTGGACCGCATTTCAGAAGGGCGGCTCATTCTGGGTGTCGGCGTCGGCAGTCTGGAACAAGAATTCGATTTATTGGGGGTACCCTTCGCCGACCGCGGACCGCGTTTCGAGGATCATCTGCGCGCTCTGCACGCCGCCTGGGGGCGGCGCGAACCCTCTTACCAGGGCACGCATTTCGAGTTCTCTGGTTTCGTGATCGACCCCTGCGCGACCAGCGAGCGTCCGCCGCTTTGGCTTGGTGGTCGCTCGCCGCGTTCGCTGCGGCGTGCGCTCGAATTCGCCGACGCCTGGGACCCCTTTCACCTCTCGCTCGACGAACTGCGCCCGCTGCTCGCCAAGACGCGCGCTTCCGCACCTTGGCAAGAGCGTTGCGACCAGGGACGCCGACTCGAACTCGTCTTCTCTCCCGAGCAGGTCTTCGACCTGACCACGCCAAAAGGTCGCGCCGGCCAGCGCGAAATCATCGGCCGCTACCAGGATATCGGCACCGACGTCCTCTCCCTGCGTTTTAAAGCCCAAAGTTGCGACCACCTCATCGAGCAACTCGAACTGCTGGGGACGTGCGTTTAATTTTCCTGCGGAAGTTTAATTTTCCGTCGGCAGGCCGCCCGGACAGCCCTCAGGAAGAGCGACTCATCCCTCGGCGTCGGCGGGTTCGCCAAATGGCCGGCTCCCGAAGCCCAGGAAGACCGGCTCGGGCTCGAGCATGAGACCGAAGCAGTCGAAGACTCTTCCGTGAATTTCGCTGGCAAGCTCGAGCAGCTCGGCCGTCGTGCCGGCGCCGTGGTGGACCAGGGCCAGCGTGTGTCGCGACGAAACCCCGACCCTGCCGCGTCTGAAGCCACGGGCGAACCCCGCGCGCTCGACCAACCACGCCGCAGGTAGTTTGACCTGATTCAACGCCGCCAGCCCGGCCGGGAAGCGGGGCAACTCCTCGGGGCGGGCGCAAAGCCCGGCTGCCACCGCCCGTTGCGCGATGCTTTCGGCAAGTTTGGCGGATACGATTGGATTCTTCCAGAACGATCCGACGCTGCGGTGGTTTTCGTCAGTATCGTCAAGCACCATAGATTTGGAACGCCGCAGTCGCAGCACGGTTTCGCGCAGCTCTGCGAGCGGGGCCGTATCGCTGCCGAGCGCCTTTCTCAATTCGTCGTACTGGGCGCGGCCGAAGGGGCAGGTCACCAGTTGGAGGACCACCTCGAGGACGATCCAGCGGTGGGGTGCCCGGCGCAGGGCGCTGTCGCGGTAGGAGAAGGCGAGCTCAGTGGGTGTGAGATCGACGATCTCGAGTGATTCGCGGTCAAGCGCCTGCACGCGAGTCAGCACCGAGGCGATGTCCTGGCCGTAGGCGCCGACGTTTTGCACCGGTACGGCCCCGGTCGAGCCGGGAATTCCGGAAAGGCATTCGATGCCCGCGAGCCCCTTCGCCACCGCAAAGGCAACCACCTCGTCCCAGGGCTCGCCGGCTGCGGCGCGGAGTTCGACCTGGCCGGGCTCGTGGCGGAGCGGTCTGAGTTCCAGCCCGCGTAGGGCGGGTTCGAGCACCAGCCCGTCGATGCCGGCATCGGCGATGACCACGTTCGAGCCGCCGGCCAGGATGGAGACTTCGAGGTCCTGCTCGCGCGCGTGGCGCAGGGCCTGGTGTAAATCCTCGGCCGAGGTGCACCGGCCGAACCACCGCGCGGGGCCGCCCAGCCCGAGCGTGGTTCGCGCGGCAAGGGCGACGTCTCGCAGGAACACGCCACCGGCTCTAGCAGAGCCGGGGCCGACGGAATCCGTTTCGGGGTTTCGCGCGCTGGGGGAGACTCCGGACCCTTTTGCGCCGCCCTTTGCGCATCGAGGCCCGGGGGAGGGGCGACCGGTCCGTGCCGCGCTGCTCACGAAATTAAACAAATCTTGGCAAACTAAACGCACGTCCCCGGTCTCGAGGGATGAGCGGCTTTTTCTAAGGCTGTCCGGCCGGTCTACCGGCGAAAAAATTAAACTTCCGCGGGAAAATTAAACGCACGTCCCCGTTTCGGGTAGAAGTGCGGCTATGGCTATGCCGACCAATGTGGTTGTGGTGCTGCTCGACTCGCTCAACCGGCATCTGTTGGGCTGCTATGGCGGCGGCGAATTCGACACGCCAAACCTCGACCGCTTTGCCGCCGAGCGGGCGACGCGCTTCACCCGCCACGTGACGGGATCGCTGCCCTGTATGCCAGCGCGACACGATATCCTTTGCGGAGCGCTCGATTTCCTGTGGAAGCCCTGGGGATCGATCGAACTTTGGGAGGAGCCGATCACGGCCCCGCTTCGTCGGGCCGACGTCACCACCATGCTGGTCACTGACCATCCGCATCTTTTCGAGAGCGGCGGCGAAAACTACCACACCGATTTCTTTGGCTGGGATTATCTGCGTGGGCACGAAGGCGATCCCTGGCGGACGCATCCCGACCCGTCCTTCGTCGGAACCCCAGCACTTGACGGTAGCCATTTTTGGCGCCAACAGCTCGGTGCCGCTGTGGGCAAGAAATTCGGCGTGCATCCCTATGACCGGAGTCGCACCTTCTTTCGCAACGAGGAAAATTACCCAGGACCCCGGACCATGCGGGCCGCCTCGCAGTGGTTGCGCGAGGCGACTCCGCACCACGACCGTTTTTTTCTTTTCGTCGACGAATTCGATCCGCATGAACCTTTCGATACGCCGCCGCCCTGGACCGGACGTTACGAGGACGAACCCTGGCAGGGCGAGCGCATCATCTGGCCGCCCTACGCCGTCGGCGCCCGCAACAAGGGATTGCTCGACGAGCGCCAGGCCCGACACATCCGGGCCAACTACGGCGCCAAGCTCTCGATGATCGACCACTGGCTCGGCGAGGTCTTCGCCGCGCTCGACCAGCGCGAGCTATGGGATACGACGGCTGTCATCGTCTGTACCGATCATGGACATTATCTTGGTGAAGAGCGCGCAGGCAGCGATATCTGGGGCAAACCCGCCGTGCCGCAATACGAGCCGCTCGGCCATACGCCGCTCTTGATCCACTGGCCGGGCATCACGGGCGGCGGAGTCAATGATGCCTTGACTACAAACGTCGATCTCTTCGCGACCATCGCCGATGTATTCGGGGTGAGTGTCGAGCAGCAGACGCACGGCAAATCTTTGACGCGGCTCCTGACCGGCAAGGCAACAGCGATCCGCGAATGGGCGATCGGCGGCGTCTACGGCAATTGGGTCCAGGTCACGGATGGTCGGATGAAATACGCGCGGGCCTCCGAAGGCGACGGCTTCCCACTTTCGATGTGGTCGAATCGTTGGTCGACGATGCCGCTCGGCGGTTTACCAGCCTTGCCGCGCCCTGATGATCGCGCTGTCCTCGATCGTATGCCCGGCTCCTCGGTGCCGGTGATCCGCCAGCCCTTTCGCGCCGGCGATCTGCTGCCGTTTTGGGCGGGGAGTCCGCGCATCGTCGGCCAGCATCACCTCTACGATCTCGGTGTTGATCCCGATGAGCGCGAGAACCGGGTGGGTGAGGTGGCTCCCGAGCGTCGTATGCTTGAGATGCTGCGCGCCGCGCTGGATGAGGTGGAAGCGCCGCGCGAGCAAGGGCTGCGGCTGGGGTTGGGCAGATAGGCCGGCGTTGGTACGTCTCGCGCGGCATCGTCCGCGTGGTGTTCAGAACCCGCTCGCAGGCCACGCCGCGAAACGCTGTCGGGACCCGCGCTTCCCGCGCCACCGTGAGCACGAGTACCTCGTGTCGCGGGCCGATGGCTACGCGATCCACCGAGGAGAAGAGCGGCGGTTCGAAGCCCTGGAACTCCTGGGCCAGATCCTCCAGCGTGCGGTGGGCGACTCTCTACCCCGCCAGTTTTTCGGCGGGTGCCACCCCGAACTGCAATCGCCCGCCTTGGCCGCAACTTTTGTGCAAGCACAGAGTTGTCGCGGTTGAACAGATCCGCCAACTGGTTCAAGCACCGCCGGCAGTGCCGATCGCAACCCCGCCGGCCGCGCCCTCATCAATTTTTAGGTTGAGATGCCGATCTGCTTGTCGATACCCGCGAAGCTGTACTCGGCCAGGAGTTGGTCCCGCGTTTGGCGGAGGATCATGCCGATGGTCGGGGCGTCGGTCGGGTGCTTGAGTCGGTCGTTCACGACGTTGCGGTAGAAGTTCGGCTTGCGGGCGTACTCGGGCTTGAACTTCCCTTTCTTCAATTCGATGACGACGAACGCCCGCAGCCGCAGATTGTAGAACAGCAAGTGGATGTAGAACCTGTCGTCGCCGACGTCGAGGCGATACTGCCGGTCGACGAACTTGAAGCCTCCGGCCGGGTTCGAGGAGAAACTTCTCCAGTTGTCGGACGAGCGCGGTTTCGAGTTCGCGCTCAGGGACGGGCTCGGCGAGGGTGAGGACGTCAAAAATGTACGGGTCTTTGAGCGTTTGTTGCCCTAGGTTCGACTGCGGCGCGGGAAGCCGGACGGCGAGGTTGGAGACGGCCTTGCCGTGCCGGGCGTGGGCATGGCCATCGACCTGCAGGGCGAGGAGGTGGCGGCTTCAGCCTTTGGTGAGCGTCTGCTCCATGTCCCAGCGGCGGGCAGTAAGATCCTTGACCTTCTCCAGCAGGACGACGTGGTGCGCCTAGCGCAGGGACCAGAGGAGAGAGTCGGAAGATTGGGCAAGCGTGGCTTGCACAGTCGGTGCGGGCTTTTTCGCCACCGGTTGTGGCACTTTCCCCGACGAAGACGATTTCGCCACCGGCGTTGGCGAAAAGTCCTCGGGAACGGGATACCCGCGGCGGAAAGCGATCATGCGGTTGACGTTTCGCTCGGAAAAGCCCTTGAGGTCGGGGAGTTCGTTTTTCAGTTTCAAGGCAAGGCGGAGAATGACGGCGGCGCCCCAACCCTCCTGCAGTTGCCGATCGGCGATGATTCGGCCGATGTCCCAGCAGAGGCGGACGAGTTCGCCGTTGACGGCCAGCACCGCCCGCGTCTGGGCCGCTTGAATGCGGCCCTTCACATTGGCGGGCAACGTCGCGAAGTCGGAACGGCGGACAGCCGCGTCTGTCGGGTTCCTACCCGCCAAACCCCAGTTCCTTCAGGTTGGTGGCGATGGCGATGGAGTTCTTCTTTACTTTGGGCACGTGTTCTCTCCTGGTGAGTCTGGGTACGCGATGGTTCCGGTTGCGCCCGACATCGTGGTCAGCGCCAGTTGTACCTTGCGCTCGACCCTGCCCTTCGTCGGACGGACGACGTATTGCGGCAGGGACCTTGTCGGCACGGGCGAGTCCTATCCCGAATCAGTTGCGGTGTGAAGCCGGGGGGCCAGCATCTTCCGAGATCAACCCCGAAGTCCGGCCTGCGCCTACCAGCATCAAGCCTGCCCGGGCCCTCCTGCCGGCATCGTCCAACCAGTATCAGATACCGGTCCGCCGCCGCCGCTTACCCCCTCGAACCCTTGGTCAACGCCGTGCCTTCACCAGGGGACGCGACCTCAACAACACGACGAACCAGCCTCGGGGAAATTCGCCAATGCTCTCCACCTTCGGTCACCACGGTGACGGTCTTCCTATTGTGTCGGACGAGAACTCCAAAAAGTGTCGGACGTCCCTCGGGTTCGAAGCAGACACGCTCGCCTACCCGAAACTCGAGCATCACCGCGTGCGCTCGCATGTGCTGGAGCAAGCGCAAGCGTTCGACGATCTCCCGATTGAGCTCGACAAGCTCATGCTCAGATAATTGGTTGATATCGATCTTCATTCCACAGTCTCAAGCGCCGCGGCGATGCGACGGGCATTTTCCGCGAGACGCGCCGGGTCTCCCGCTACCCGGGTATGCAGCGCCAGCGGTTCACCCTCTCGTCGTGGCATGAAATGCATATGGTAGTGGAAGACGGTCTGCCCGGCGGCGGCGCCATTGAGCTGGAAGACCATCAGCCCTTCGGGTGCAAATGCTTGACGAATCGCCAGCCCGATCCGCCGCGAGACCCGGCCTATGGCGCCGATCTCGTCGGCGGTGATCTCGAAAATGTTTTCGCGATGCGCCCGGGGGATGATCAGGGTATGGCCGTCGGCGACCGGGAAGATGTCCATGAAGACCAGCGTCTCTTCGTCTTCGTGGACGCGGTGGGCCGGGATCGTGCCGCGCACGATTTGACAGAAGATGCAGTTTTCCTGGTGGTTCATTGGGGCTCTCTTTTGTTTATTGTATCGACACAGGCGTAAAGGGCCTGCACCAGTGCATGGGCACGCGGCTCGCCTTTCGGATCGAAGCGCATATGGTTCATCAGGTAGCAGCAGGCGAGCCCGCGTTCAGGGTCGGCGAAGGCGACCGAGCCGCCGGCGCCGGCGTGGCCGAAAGCTCGCGCACCTGCGGCAGGCGCGAGCGTCGGTGGCAGCATATAGCCCAAACCGAAGGCGGTCTCGCGCATCAGGATGCGATCGGCACCGCGCACCCGCTCGCGGGCGGCGTTCTGCACCGTCGTCGCGCTGAGCACGCGTCGGCCGTCTACGCCCGTGCCGACCAGACCGGCATAGAGTCGCGCGAAGGCGCGTGCCGTGCCGATGCCGTTGCTGCTCGGCAGTTCGCAGGCGTGCAGATGCCGCTCGTTCCAGCTTTCGTCATAATTAAAATGACCCGAGGGCCCGGTGGTGGCGCGGCCAAGCCACATATCGGCGGGGAGCGAGCGCAGCAGATCGCGAAACTCCTGGGGTGGCGGGATCAGAGTGGCGAGGCGCGGCTCGAACGCCTCGGGCAGTCCGACCCAGAGATCGAGCTCAAGCGGTCGGGCAATTTCGTACTCGAGGAAGGTGCCGAGCGTCATGCCCGAGACGCGACGCACGATCTCGCCGGCCAGCCAGCCAAAGCTGCGCAGGTGGTAGCCGTGCGCCGTGCCGGGTTCCCAGAGCGGCGTTTGGCTGGCGAGCTGATCCACCACCGGGGCCCAACTCAGCGCTTCGTCCAGCGAAAGATTGCCCTCGATCACCGGCAACCCGGCCTGATGGGAAAGCAACTGCTCGACGGTGATCGACTGCTTGCCGCGGGCTGCGAACTCGGGCCAGTAGCTCGCGACCGGGGCGTGCGGGTCGAGCTGACCCCGCTCAACGAGTAGGTTGGCGCAGGTGGCGGTGACGCCCTTGGTCATCGAGAAGCCAAGGGCGAGCGTGTCGCGCTCCCATGGCCGTTGGCTCGCTGGATCGGCGATCCCGCCCCAGAGATCGACCACCGGGTGGCCATCGACGAAAGCCGAGAAGGACGCGCCGATTTCGCCGCGCTTGTCGAAGTTCTCCGCGAAGGCAGTGGCGACCGGCTCGAAGCCTGATGCGCACCAGGGGCGTTGGTCGAGTGTCGTCAAGGCGTCTCCCGGTGGCGCTCAGGTTTCAACCGAACGTCCCCAGCGGATGGCGGGCTCTTCGATGAGGTGGCGGGAGAGGTGGCCGAAAAAGAGGGCGCTGGGGACGACGAGAGCCAGCAGGCCGAAGAAGGCGCTGTTGCCGGGTTCGCGAAAGAAGCCGAGCACATGGGTGAAGAGTAGAATCAGCGGCAGATGCCAAAGGAAGCAGCCGTAGCTGACGTCTCCCGTCCAGCGGGCGGCCCGCGAACCGGCGAGCGCGGCGAGCCGACTTTGGGCGAGGGGAGTGGCGAGGAGCAGCAGGGCGAAGGCGGCCGAGGGCAGCAGATCGTCAAGCTGGCGAGCGTAGAATCCGCCGTCCGTACCGCCGATCGAGCCCGCGGCCATGAGGCTTGTGAGAAGGGCGAGCCAACCCAGCGTGACCAGCCCGGATGCGTACCGGCGCAGGGATCGGGCGACGGTGTTTGGATTGTCGGACAAGGCGTTGGCGAAGAGCCAGGCTGCGGCCATGCCAAGCGCAAATTGCCCGGCGAAGCCTGGTATTTGTTCGACCAGCCGGGGCACATCGCCCGCAACAGCCACGCCCCGCGCCGAGCCCGTCGCGGCAGCCAGCGTTGGCGCGTGCCAGGCGAGAGCGCGCCAGGCGCCAGCTCCGAGCAGCCCGAGCAGCAGCCCACGCCCCGGTCGGCGACAAAACGCCGCAGCTACCAGTGGCAGTGCGGCATAGAACAGCACTTCGATCGAGAGCGACCATAAAGCGCCATTGACACCAAAGCCCATTACCGGGGCGTGTAAGCCCAGCGAGCGGAGCAGCCAGCGCGGGATTTCGTGCTGCAGGAAGAGCAGATGGGCGGCGAAGTTTGCGAGACCGCCCAGGTTCAGGAAAGGCGAGGGCACGCCGGCCAGCCAGGGGGCGAGGCTCGCCTGCACCACGACGGCGACCATATAGGCCGGGGCGATGCGCGCGAAGCGACGCCGGGCGTAGGCCCCGAGGCTGCCGAAATCACCGTCGCGCCGAGCCACCGGTAGCAGCAGCACGAAGCCGCTGAGAACGAAAAAAAGTTCGACGCCAAGGCCCATCGCGGCGACCAGGCCGCGCAGCGGGCCCTGATCGAGCGGCGCGTCGGTGAAGAGCCAGCAGTGGTAGACGGTGACAAGCAACGCGGCGAGGCCGCGATAGCCGTCGAGCGCGGGTAGGTGCACGGGCGCCCGGGCTGGTGTTGGTGGTGCGGTTGGAGTTGCGGCGGGCATCGCGGTTCCGGCGTGGCGTAGCTCTTCAGCGGCGGGAGATGAATCGGCGCTGCCGGAAGGGACCGGCTGGACATTCATTGGGGGGAGGTGGTCGGCTCGTGATCGCCGGTTTCAGGGCGGGGTGGGGGAAGCAGGATCTCTCGTCTTCGTGGGCGGACGTGGGTTCAAAGGAACGCTCGTTTGGTGGAACCGCTGGGCGACCAGACGCCGCTCGGTCGTGGCCGGAAGTGCAGCCGCCACAAGGCGATTGCGTAGATGCCGACCTCAAGCGCAGTGGCAAGCACGAGCGTCTTGGGTGCCACGCCTTCCTCATCCCAGACCTGGCGCAGCGCGCGGAAGCGCTGGCGCATCGATAGTGTCCCGACGCCGTAGCCTTCACGCGCCAGCATCAGATGCCCCAGCGTCACGCGCGTGCGCTGCTCCATATAGTCGCGCACGGTCAGCGGCGCGTTGGTGAGAATCGTCGCTTCCGGCACATAGACGACGCGATAGCCGCGGGCCGCGACGGCGGCTTCGATGGCGGCTTCATCGGTTAGCGAATTTGGGTCGATCCGCGAGAGGACGTTACGGAACACGGTGATCTCGGTTGACTTCGGTGAGGTCTGTGCGATGCGGTGGTGCAGCGACCACAGCAGGCGCGACACCTCGACCACGGGAAGCCCGGGCGGCCCCTGTGGCAGCGGCCGCCCGGCGGCGACACCGACCGTCGGGTCGTCGAAGGCCGCAACCAGGCGCTCGATGCAGCCCAGGTCCGGCATCGCGTCACCGCTGACCATCGCCACAAGATCGACGTCTGCGGTCGCGGTCAAGATCCGGTTCACGGCGTCCGCCTTGCCGGGCCGCTCCGACGTGGCCTGCAGGATCACCGGGACCGGGGACTGCTCCGCGAATCGTTCCACCAATGCGTTCGTGCCGTCGGTAGAGCCGTCGCTGACGACCAGGACGCGAACCGCCCCTGTCGTGACGACGCGTTGAAGCAAGGCCACGATGCTTTGCGCTTCATCGTTGACGGGAATCGCAACCGCGAAGGTGAGCGGCTCCAAGGGCACACCGGGAGTCTAGCAGCCGGCTGATCGCGAGGGTAGCCAATTTCTTGCCAGAGGCCTCATTAGAAGGACTGTTCCTGTGTAGATTGTTCCTCGATGTTCAGCCTAGTAGCCAGTAAAGAATTTACTCCGTTTGCCCAGTATGAATCTCAGGCCAAGAGCAATGATCATGGAGATTGCCGTAACGGATATTACGACAAAGCAAAGATTTATCCACTGCATGCCGGTAATCTGAAACATGCGGGACCACCCAAGGTATTTCAACACGAATGGGTGTATGAGGAAAATCGCCAAGCTGGTCTCGGCGATCAAGTTCGGCAAGCTCCGCTTGTTGATGGTCCAGCCGGTGAATAGGGAGATCAACATCAAGGAGAGCAGAGGTTTCTGCAAGACCATCAGTTCAATTCCCTGCCATCTAAAAAGCGCGTTATGGAGATTGTCAGATTGTCCGAGCGCCGCCTGAATTGAAATAATAGCCACGACCGCGGCGACCAAATAGAATTTCGCCGCCCGCAGAAATGGGAAAACCCTGAGGCTGTGGACAGCTATGAATATCCCAACCAGGTAGGCCGGCGTGAAGAATAGCAGCGATTGAAGGACATTCAGATTCTCGATTGGCCTCTGGATCACCATTGCAACAATCATGAAGACCGCGATAAGGACCACCTGAAAAGGCCCCTTCTGCTCTGCAAAACTCCGGTGCAAGGGTGTGATCAGAAATGTTGCAAGAATAAACGGTACGTACCAATAGGCTTGAAAAGTGGAGCCGAATAAAATATTTTCTTTGAATTCTTCCACTTCAGAGAGGCCGGATTGCGTAGGTAAAAACAAGAATTGTGCAAGGGCAGTCAAAAATAAGTAGGGAATGAAAATACGAGTGAACCTGCGGACGATAAATTCCTTGTAGACGAATCTGGATCCATAGACATGGTGCAGCAGGAAGCCGGAAATAAAAACAAATAGCCCGGTGTTGCCTTTCAGGAGATTGACCAATCCAAGATCGACAAAACTACTCCGCCTGATGCCTGCCAATTCGAAGCTGTGGCCTGCCACAATCAGGAGGATCGTCACTGCCCTGAAGTATACGATCGAATCAATGCGCCCGGTCAATTCGCCAGATCCTTCTCGTAGTGCTGAGGTGCGGCCATGGGGGAGCAGTTGTTTGCAGCCATTCCTTCTATTCCTAACTCCACAGCGATGCCGGTTGCAAACATGAGTATAAATATAGTTGTCGCGTTTCCTGAGCTGCTATGGAAGTCGCCGACACAAGGTCCACGCTCGCCGATCTCGGGTGTGGGCCTGGGAAGAAGGATTTCGGGTCGCATTCGACGCTGGCGGTCCCTCGCTCCGTTGCCCGCGGATTTTCGGTTGTTGGGCGAACGGGGTCCCGTGCTCGGGCCCTCTGTCATTGGCGATCACCGCGTTATATTGACCCGATTCTCCCAATGTCACACGTTGAGTCATATGAAGACCGTGAACGTGCGCGACCTGCATCAGAGGACCGGGGAGATCGTCGATCTTGCTGCGCGTGGTCAAGTGGTCACGGTGCTCCGCAGGGGCGTGCGGGTCGCTGAATTATCACCTGTACGTGAGCAAGCTGCCAAAACACTTCCGAATCGCGACGCGCTGCTCGCGAAGTTTCCGACTTTGCACGGAGACAGCACGCGATTCCTTGAGGAGGACCGCGGCTCAGTCTCTATCTCGATACGGCGTATGTCGCGAAGTGCTATCTGAACGAGCCCGACGCGGCGCGGGTGCGGGCGGTGGTTCGGGAACAGCCGGGGTTATCGAGTTCAGCGCTTTGCGTGCCCGAGTTCGCCTGCGTGTTGCAGCGGCATGTCCGCGAGAGAAGCCTGACCCGCTCGCAAGCCGGCCGGTTGCATCGTTTGTTCCGGGCCGATGTCGACGCTGGCATCTGGAGTCTGATCGAAATGTCGCGCCCTTTGCTTGAGGAGGTCGAGCGTCGCGTCCTGGCGCTGCCGCTTGCCGCGCCGCTACGCGCTGCGGATGCAATCCATTTGACGACAGCCGCGGAGGCGGGATTCGGCGAAATCTGGACCAGCGATCGACACATTTTCGGCGCTGCGCCGGCCTTCGGCCTGCTCGACACGAGTGCCTGAGGACCGGGCATCCGGCCTGCTCCAAACGGGATGAGCAGGGCATCGGGGACCAGCCCTCGCGCCAACGCCGCGCAAGCATCCCCTCGTCGGCAAACCCGCCAACGCCGCGCAAGCATCCCCTCGTCGGCAAACCCGCCAACGCCGCGCAAG
>VFKT01000227.1 GCA_009885395.1 Deltaproteobacteria bacterium
GCGCTTCATGACATCGGCGCCCGCCCCCGTCGACCACATGATTGGGAGCAGGCCCATGAAAGCCGCCGCAACCGTCATCAGCTTGGGCCGGACCCGCCGGACGGCACCCTGGATGATCGCCTCCTCGAGATCCGCTTCGGTACGCATCGTGCCGGCCCGCACCCGATCCTCATAGGCGAGGTCGAGAAAGAGCAGCATGAACACCCCGGTTTCGGCATCGAGGCCCATCAAGGCGATCATCCCCACCCAGACCGCGATCGACATATTGTACCCAAGCGCGTAAATTAGCCAAACCGCACCAACCAGGGAGAAGGGGACCGCAAGCAGCACGATCCCCGTCTTCACTGCGGATTTCGTATTCAGATAGAGGAGGAGCGCGATCAGGAAGAGGGTCAAGGGCAGCACCACCGTGAGGCGCTGCCGCACCCGCAGCATGTTTTCGTATTGCCCGCTCCAGATCAGGTTATAACCCTTCGGCAGCGTCAAGTCCGCCGCGACGCGGCGTTTTGCTTCATCGACATAGCCACCGATATCGCGACCCGCGATATCGACGTAGACGTAGCCGGCGAGCTGGCCGTTCTCGTTCCGGATCATCGCCGGACCTTCGCTGAGTTTAAGATCGGCGATCTGCGTCATCGGGATTTGCGCCCCCGACGGGGTCGGCACCAGCACCCGCTTCAGGCTGCGCAGATCGCTGCGGAAATCGCGCCCGTAGCGCACATTGACGGAGTAGCGCTCGCGGCCCTCGACCGTGGTGGTGACGGTCTCGCCGCCGATCGCCGACATGACAATCGTTTGCGCATCGGCGACCGAGAGGCCGTAGCGGGCGAGATCGGCGCGGCGCAGCTTGAAATCGATATAATAGCCACCGGCCGTGCGTTCAGCGATCACGTGCCGGGTCCCCTCGATCGGCCGCAGCACGCCTTCGAGCTGCTCGCCGATCTGCTGGATCGTCTTGAGATCAGGCCCAAGGATCTTCAAGCCGAGCGGCGTTCGGACCCCGGTCGAGAGCATATCGATCCGGTTCTTGATGGGTTGGGTCCAGATGTTGGGGATGCCCGGCAGGCGGAGCTTCTGGTCCATCTCCTCCTGAAGCTCGGCAAGCGTGATTTGTTCCGGGGTGAACCACGAAAAGAACCAGCGTAGTGGTGCAGGCTGGTCCGAGTACCAGCGCTCCTTCGTTCGCCATTGTGCTTCGGGCTTGAGCAGCACGGTCGTCTCAAACATCGAGAAGGGCGCAGGATCGGTCGGCGAATCGGTCCGTCCCGCCTTGCCAAAAACCCGTTCGACTTCCGGGAACCCAATCAGAATCCGATCCTGGATCTGCAGAATACGCTGCGCCTCAGTGACCGACATTCCCGGCAAGGCGGTCGGCATATAGAGGAACGCGCCTTCGTTCAGCGGCGGCATGAACTCCGAGCCCAGCTTCAGATAGACTGGAACGGTCGAAGCCACAATTGCCGCCGCGCATAAGAGCGTCGTGCCACGATGGCGCAACACCCAGCGGCAGACGGGTTCATACACAGCGAAGAGCAGGCGGCTGATCGGGTGGCGCTCCTCGGGGTAGTAGCGCCCGACACTGATCGCATTGACGATTCCGGCAATCCAGCGCGGCCGGAACTGCCAGGGGTCCATGCGCGCGAAGAGCATCCGCATCGCCGGATCGAGCGTGATGGCAAGCACCGCAGCCAGCGCCATCGCCAGGTTCTTCGAGTAGGCGAGTGGCTTGAAAAGCCGGCCCTCCTGATCGACCAGCGTAAAAATAGGCAGGAAGGCGACCGCGATCACCAGCAACGAGAAAAAGACCGCGGGGCCAACCTCCTTCAGTGCCTGCAGACGCACAGCGTGGAAATCGCCCTTCCGTCCGCCCGCATTCCATTCCTCGAGACGTTTGTAGGCGTTCTCCACCTCGACGATCGCCCCGTCGACCAGCACGCCAATCGAAATAGCGATGCCGGCGAGCGACATGATGTTGGTCGTGAGCCCCATGAAATACATGGGGATGAAGGCGAGCAGCACCGAGACCGGAATGGTGACGATCGGGATGATCGCCGAGGGGATGTGCCAAAGAAAAATCAGGATCACGAAGCTGACGATCAGCATCTCTTCGCCGAGCGCGTGCAGCAGCGTGTCGATCGAGCGTATGATCAGGTTTGAACGGTCATAGGTGGTGATGATTTCGACGCCCTCGGGCAGGGTCGGCGCCAGTTCAGCCAACCGTTTCTTGACCCGCTCGATCACATTGAGGGCGTTCTCCCCCTGGCGCATCACGATCACCCCGCCAACGGTGTCGCCGAGGCCGTCAAGATCGGCTACGCCGCGACGGATATCCGGCCCCAGCGCCACGGTCGCGAGCTGTTTTACCAGAACGGGGGTACCGGTTTTTGCGTCCACCGAGACCACGATGTTCTCGATATCCTCGACCGATCCCACATAGCCGCGGCCACGCACCATGTATTCGGTCCCGGCAAACTCGAGCAATCGCCCGCCGACCTCGTCGTTGCCTTTGCGGATGGCGTCGATCAGCGTGGTGAGCGGGATGCCATAAGCGAGCAGCCGGTTGGGGTCGGCGTTCACCTGGTACTGCTTGACGAAACCGCCCACCGCTGCGACTTCGGCGACACCGGGAACGGATTGCAGGTTGTAGCGCAGAGACCAATCCTGCAGGCTGCGCAGTTCAGCGAGCGAGTGTTTGCCGGAGCGGTCGACCAGCGCGTATTGATAGACCCAGCCGACGCTGGTGGCGTCGGGACCGATCTCGGTGCGAACGCCGTCTGGCAAGCGCGGCAGGATCTTGCTCAGATACTCGAGCACGCGCGAGCGGGCCCAGTAGAGATCGGTGCCATCCTCGAAGATGACGTAGACATAAGAATAGCCGAAGTCGGAAAAACCGCGGACCGCCTTGATCCGGGGAGCCCCCAGCAGCGCCGTCGCAATCGGGTAGGTGACCTGATCCTCGAGGATGTCGGGGCTGCGGTCCCAGCGTGAATAGATGATGACCTGGGTGTCGGAGAGATCGGGAATGGCATCCAGGGGCATCTGAAGCGTGGTCCAGACGGCGCCCAGCACGGCAATCCCGGTAAGCAGCAGAACCAGGACGCGGTTCTTGGCGCTGAAATCGATGATGCGTTCGATCATCCGGCTGCTGCCGCCCGGAACCGCGATTCTGAATCGATTAGAAAATTGGCTGAGGTCACCACGTCGTCGCCGGCCTCAAGTCCGGAGAGAACCTCGTAGTAGGCTTCTGCCTGACGGCCGAGCGTCACCGAGCGTGGCTCGAAGCGCCCTTCCCCCGTCACCACGAAAACGATCTGATGCTCGCCGGTGTCAAGTACGGCCTCCTCCGGCAGTGCCAGCGTTTGGCCAAGCGGAACCTTGATCCTGACATCGACAAAGCTCTCCGGGCGCAGGTCGGCCTCGGGCGTTTCGACCAAGGCGCGCACCCGCACGGTGCGGGTCATCGGATCGAGGATCGGGTCGATCGCCGTCACCTGCGCCGTAAAGGTATGGCCAGGCGCGGCTGGGCTTGAGATCGTCATGATCTGGCCGGGTTTGACCAGCCCGATCTCGTACTCGTAGACCTGTGCATAGATCCAGACCGCTTGGCCCGGCAGCAGCAACTCGACGGGGTCGGCACTCCGAGTTGCAAATTCACTGATCTGAGCCTCCGAGAGCCCCTGCTGGCGAAGCTTGAGCCAGGCGCCGCGAAGGATCGCATCAGCGCCGCGCGGCGCATCCTTGAGCGAGCTTCGGCCGATCTCGGCCCTTGAGCGCCAAGCCTCGCGATACTCGACGACGGCCTGGTAAAGCATTGGGTCGTAAGCGACCCGTCCGAACGCACGGATCTCGACCTCGAGCGGCCGGAACTCCACCCTGGTCCGCGTCACGCCGATGAGTTGCTGGCGCTCAGCCGAGAGAGAAAAAGCCGCGTGACCCGGCACAGCGCTGGCACTGGCGCTTTCGCCCGGCGCCTCCTCATAGACCGCGATATAATCCATCCCCATTTCATCCTTGGCAGGAACCGGGGAAACCACCTCGGGGCGCATCGGATGGCGGTAGAAGGCGATTGCGGCCCTGGCCTGATTCGGGGCTGCGGGCAACTCCGACGGAACCTCGTTCTCGACGCGCTGAAGCTGCATCTGACAGATCGGACAGAACCCGGGCTCGTTCGACACGATCTCAGGATGCATCGCGCATTGGTAGGTGGCGTGCTCGTGCGGCACGTTGGCGCTCGTGGCGCTGGGCCGATCGAAAATGCCGAGTGCGTAGAGGCTCAGCAGACCGGCGACTGAAAGCACCAGCAGCGTGCCGAACAGTCGTTTACCCATGCGGCGGGCCCTCCTCTGTTAAATCGCCCGGCCGCGGGCGTGCGAGATCGGTCCCGGCGAGACGCTCAAGCTCGGCGCGCGCCCGCTCGAAATCGGCCTGTGCGGTGATATAATCGAGGTGCACCGATTCGAGCCTGCGCAGGCTGTCGATCAGCTCGAGAAAGCCGAGTTCATTCGTCGCATAGCCGCTCTCGGCGACGCGCAGCGCCTGTTCGGCCTGTGGGATATGGGTATTGACGAAGAGGTCATAGCGGAGAAAGGCCGCACGGGCCTCGAGAAAAGCCTGCTGCACCTCTCGGCGCAGAGCATCTTCGAGCCGTCGTCGTTCGGCCCGCGCCACGGCAAGCTTCGCCCGGGCCTCGGCGACACCGGCCTCGTATTTGGCCGCGTTGACAAAGGGCAGCGTCACCGAGGCCATCAAGCCAAAACCATCGCTCTGGTCGTAATTCACGAAGCGGCCCACCGAGAACTCAAAATCGGGCAGGTGGTTCCTGTCCGCGAGTTCCACCGCACGCTGCTCCCTTGAAATGGCCGCCCCCTGGGCCGCAAGCTCAGGCCGCTTTTCGAGCGCGAGTTCAGCGAGGCTCGTCGCCGAGATATCGAGCTGCGGCGGAGGGGGCGTTTCGGGAACACCGAGGGGCTCGTCGGGAGCCCGGCTGAGCAGCGCGTTCAGCTCGGCCCTGGCCGAGTCGATCGCCAGCGGTTCGGTCTGAAGCTGGGTCAAGACGCGGGTGAGCTCGACCTGGGCCCGCAACACGTCGGCCTGGGAGGCCTTGCCAACGACGTACTTCTGTTCAGCGATGCGGGCGAAGCGGGTCAGTAGTTCCTTCTCGCGTTCGAGCACCGCAAGTCGCTGATGCGCCTGCCAGAGGTTGTAGTAGGCGTATTTGACTGCGGCGTCGAGTTCGAGTTCAACCAAACCCACCTGATGCGCCGCCTGTTCGGCCTCATAGGCAGCGATCTCGCCCGCGAGCCGACGTTTTCCCGGAAAGGGTATCTTCTGCGAGAGCTTGAAGATGCTATTGTCGGCGCGCTCGATTCGCAGCGGCGGCGGGATGTTCCAGCCCTCGTAACTGAGGGTGGGGTCGTCCCAGGCCGAAACCTGCGCGGGCATGGCGGCCATCGCTTTCGAGCGCTCGCGGGCCACCCGCATCCCGGGATTGTGGCCCCGGACTTCGACCAGCAGATCGGCGAGTCGAAGCGGCGCCCCCGCTTCAGGAGGCGCGGCCCAGGCCCGGGACGAGAGGAAACACGCCCCAAGCACAAGGGCTCCGAGGCCGGCGGCGATCGCTGGCAGAATCTCTTTCCTCACGAATCGACCTCTCCCCAGGCGGATGCCGTTCCTTTCAAGCGGAATACGGCGGCGCGGACCGTTCGTAACACCCACCCCGGAAACTCTCGCAAAATCCGGAGGGCCAAGCGGGACCACCTGTTACGTTTTCAGGAATTTCGCGTATTTACAAACCAGGAGGTGCTGTGTCCGAATCCACCAGCGATGAGATTCTCATGGCCGCCTACCAGGCGGGCAACCAGGCGGCATTTGCGGAACTCTTCGACCGGCACGGCGGCAGCGTCTACGGGTTCCTCGCCCGCAGACTCGCCGACTACAGCCTGGCCGAGGATCTTTATCAAGAAACTTTTCTACGCCTACATCGGGCTCGTCACAGCTATGATTCCAGTCGGCCGTTTCGGGCCTGGCTGTTCGGCATCGTCCACAACCTGCTCTGCGACGCGCTCCGCCTAAGGGCGCGAAGCCCGCTGACGCACACGCTCGACGTTGCTTCGGCAGCACCATCAAACGACGAAGGCACCACCGGGAGACCCGTGCGCGATTTGGGAAGCTTTGGAAGATCACCCGAGGAAATCCTCGCGGCACGCGAGTCGGTCAGCGCCCTCAGCGACGCCCTTCGCGCGCTACCGGTGGACGAGGGCACGGTCCTGATTCTCGCTCGCATTGAGGGGCTCTCCTACGACGACATCGGCCCGATTGTCGGGCGGTCGGCGGCAGCGACCAAACAACTCGCCTACCGGGCGCTGAAACGCGTTCGAGCGCAGATGGTCGATGCCGGCCATGGAGAAATGCTGTGAAGACGAAACTTCTTTGTGCGGATTATCAAGCATGGCTGGTTGATGGTCTCGCCGGCGTGCCGACCTCTGGTACGCAAGCCGGCATCGAAGCCCACGCTGCAACTTGCCCGCACTGCAGAGATGCTGCGGCGGAACTGTCGGCAAGCTGGGCGATGTTCAGCGGGCTGTCGCCACTTGTGCCCCCGCCGGAACTGCGCGAGCGCACTCGCGACGCGATCGTGAACCTCCGGGCCCGTGAGCGCAGCGCCGCGGCAAGGCGTCGCTGGTACAGTATAGGACAAGTACCGCTGGCGATCGGCTCTGGCCTTCTCGTCACCGGTGCGACGCTATCGCTGCTCGGTGGGCTGCTCTGGGGGAGTCAGCTTCCGCAGGGGCACCTCTTTTTCTGCACCGCCATCTTTACCGGACTCCTGGTCGGAGCTTTCTCGTGGATCTACAGCGCATCCACGGTCAACGGCGTCCATCTCGACGTCGCCGCCCGGATCGGGGTACTGGCGCTCGCCATCACTGTTGCCGGAACCACTGCCTGCCCCGAATTTTACGTTCTGGCGTGGTGGGATCGCTCGCTGCTCGGGAGATTTGTGACGCAGACGATTGGCGCGGGCGGCAGCTCGCTGGTGTTCGGATTCGCCTACGGCATGCTTCCGGGATTCCTCGCCGCGCTCTTTGGCGGCCGGCTGCTCGCCGAGCGTCCGATCGCGAACGGCCTCGTCGCCACCCTTGTCGTTTTCCTTCTTGCCCTCGCACTTTCCTGTCTTTGTGCTGCATAGGCCACTCAAGCACTAGTTTGA
>VFKT01000092.1 GCA_009885395.1 Deltaproteobacteria bacterium
CGGCCGTGGTGGCGATATTGACGTTGCTGCCGAGTACGCTGATCGTCCGGATCGCTTCTCCGGTCACGACCCCCTGCGGCGGGAGGTCGTTCGTCGCGCCCCATACTCCCAGGGTGATATCGAAATCGTCGGATGTATTAGCCGGGGTGGCCGCGTCGTCGCGCAACGTCACGTTGAAGAAGGTGTGCGTGCCTACATTTTCAACTTTGTAGCAATACTTGACACTCGCTCCGACTTGCACATTGAGGGTTTCAGCGTCATCAACGCCGCAGGTGCCCGAGGCCGTCGTCACTGTCTTGGTCAGCACAGGAAAGGGCGAGCCGGTACCGAGCATATCGCCAACCTGCCTGAAATTGATCGTTTGCGCACCGGATTGGAGGGCCTCTGCTCTCGGCACGCCGTCGACTTCGACAATCACCCCACTCGACAGCTGCCCTTGCAGGTTGCCGGTAGGATTGGAGCCCGGATTGCAGGCCGTCTTCACGTCAGTCCGCAGCACGATACGCTCGCCGGCTTCGAAATCGGTCACCCGGATCGTCGCAACAAGATCATCGGCCTGGTTCGCCGGCGTAAAAGGGAAGGTGCCGGCGGGTTCGAAGGCCTCGGCCATCAGCGTCGCGACACTGCCGCCGACGCCCGTATCACCACCGGCGATGGTCTGGCGGTCGTCGGTAATGCCCGAATCGAGTCCAAAGAACCCACGGCCGGGGTTCGTGCCCGTGCCGTTGTCACCATTTTCGACCTGTCCATAATTGACTGAGGTTGCAACAACATCGACAAGCGCAGCCCCGTCCTGACCAGTGGTCTGGGCGGTGAAACGGAACGTTAGATCGATCGTCTGGTTGGCGTCGGTGGGACTCGCGGCGACACCAATATCAGTGAGAAAGGTGACGATGTCCCCGCAAACGAAATCGGCGCCTTCCAGCGATTCCACCTTATCGAGCGATCGACCACTCGAGCCATCGTTGAATGCGCCACCACCGACAGCATGCGTGTAGGCCAAAGGCGCCGCGGCGGAGAAGTCGGGACTCAGGAAATCACCAGCGGTCGCAGCAGCATCGGTGTAAGAAAAAGTTGAAGCGACTAGCGCGGCGGCCAGCAGCATGAATACCTTCATTTGGTTCATCTCAGTTTTCTTTTTACATAGCTGGGAGTCGCCAGAGCGCGTAACTCAGGATCTGGTCAGGCCTCAGTTGGAAGCCAATACTGCCTCGGGCGGGGTTGGCGCGCAAGCTCTTTTCGCAGCACGGCGCTGATTTTTGCCCGAAATTGCCTGTATCGTCCCACCTGGTGAAACAAACGGACCCTGCGACCTGCGCAGCGGGCTTCCCCGTTGGACAAGCCCCTTCACGTTATTTTTGACGAGGCATCGACGACTTCCGACGGCAGCGCGATGCTGCTCAAGAGGGTGGCCGAGAAGCTCGGTCTGACGGCGGCGATTGGCGCTTGCAGCCGCGACTCGCGTCAGGAGGTCAAGGTGAAGCACTCCGACGCGGAGCTGAGTGGCCAGCGAATCTTCGGCCTGGCGCTGGGCTACTTCGACGCCAACGACACGGGCCGTATGGGCGGCGACCGGGTGATGCGGATGATGATTGGCGCGACCC
>VFKT01000038.1 GCA_009885395.1 Deltaproteobacteria bacterium
CGGCTCAGCCCTGACGGCACACTGAAGGTAATGCAAGCGGCATGAACGGCGGCGTCCCCTGGGCACGGGGCGGCTATCTCGGGATTTCGACCTTCTTCACGCTCTCCGGGTTTTTGATCTCGACGATGTTGCTCGCAGAACTCGATGCGACGAAAGGGATCGCCCTGGCGTCTTTCTGGGAGAGGCGCTTGCGCCGACTTCTCCCCGCAGCACTTTTGGCATTGGCGCTCAGCGGCGTCCTCGTCGGCCTGGTCGCCGAACCGACCTCTTTCGGGCTCGTTCGCGACGATGTGTTGAGCGCCCTTCTTTGGGTGGCGAACTGGCGTTTTGTCCAAACCGGACAATCGTACCTGCGTGTCCTGACCGAACCGTCTCCAGTGCAGCATTTCTGGAGTCTCGCCGTCGAGATGCAGTTTTATCTGCTTTTCCCGCTTCTGCTGCTCCTGCTGGCCCGGGCAAGGCTGCTTTCGTCTGAACGGCTGCTGTCGATCCTGGGCCTGTTGGCAGCGGCGTCGGCGGGCCTGGCCGGCTTCCTCCAACTCAACGGTGCCGGTTTCAGTCGTGCGTATTATGGCACCGACACGCGGGCTGCCGAACTCCTTGTCGGAGCGATGTTTGGCGTCTGGTTTGCGCGGCGCGGCGGGGTGCAAGGCAGGGCATTCGTCCTGCCGCTCGACAAGCAATTAAGCAAAGACATGCTCGGTGGCGAATCTCGGGTCGTGACCCTGCTCGGGGCCTTCGCGTTGGCGGCCCTTATGGCCTCGTGGGCTCTCGTCCCCGAGGGCGCGTCCTGGTTCTTCGGGGGCGGGCAACTTGCCTACGCCATGCTGACTCTGGGGCTGCTCCGGGCCGCAATCGGAGGCGGCCTCATCGCACGTCTTCTCTCGCTGACGCCTCTCCGACGGCTCGGCCGCGTTTCTTATGGACTCTATCTTTTTCACTGGCCGATCTTCATCTGGTTGAATTCGGCACGGACTGGACTCTCGGGGTCGGCGCTGCTGGGGCTCCGGCTGCTTGTCACCGGGTTGGTGGCTGGCGGTGTCTACGTCTTGCTGGAAGAACGCGTGCGGCGCGACCGACTCTTGCGCGGTTGGCGAATCTGGGCGGCCGCCGGCGCTGGCACGGCGGTTGTGGCCCTGCTGCATATCTCGCTCGCCGGAGGCCTCGCGGAACCGGGGTTGCTGGAGACGGCCGATAGCGGGGCTGAGTCTTCGCCCATCGCGGGCGGCGACGCGCCGGTGCTGCTGGTGGTCGGGGATTCGGTGGCGCGCAATCTGGCGCAGGGTCTTTTGGCCTGGGGCCGCGAACACGGGGTGCGCGTGGTCGATGCTGCGATGGTGGGCTGCGGCATCGCCAGTCCGGGTGTGCGCCGCTTTCCCGTCGAAATTGGTAAAAATGAACTTTGTGAGGATCGGATCGATTTCTGGAAAGCGACTATTGAGCGCGAGCATCCCGATGCGGTGGTGGTCTTGCCCGGGGTCTGGGATCTGGTCGAGCGGCGCCTCGGGACTGCGAGCGATTTCAGCGGGCCAGGCGATCCAGTCTTTGATACATGGTTGACAGCCGAGTATACAACGGCTACAAATATTCTTGCCAGCGACGGCCGAGAAGTATTCTGGTTGACCTTCCCTTGCGTCGAGCAGAAAGCATGGCCAGGCCTGCTCGGAGAGAGTGCTGCATTGCAAAGCGTGACGATCGCGCATCTGAACGAGCAGATCCTGCCCGCGCTGCTCTCGCGTCGGGCCAATTTGACAGCACTCCTGCCACTCGCCGAGAAGGTTTGTCCCGGCGGTGGGTTCAGCCACCAGGTGGGTGAAGCCGGCGTGTTCCGGCCGGATGGGCTGCATTTCCGCGGGCCAGATGCGCGCTGGGTGGCAGAGTGGCTTGGGCCTGAAATTCTCAACCGGCTTGCGCGAGAGAACAAATCATGAAGCCGCTGCCCGGCTGAAGCCCTCGGTCATGTTGATCAAGGCTTCCCGGACATTGATGGGATTGATGCAGTTGAGCGCACCGTTGAGTTCGAGAATGCGGGGATCGCTTTCCGGGTAGCGATCAAGTCCTGAAATATCCTCGGCGCCGATCAGAACTGAAGTGTCCTGGTTCTTCGGATCCACCGGCGGCACGACGCCGATCCCGACCCGATGCTGCTTCGAGAAGTGGCGTAGGACAACCGGGAGATTTTCGTAGCGTCCGCCGAATTCTTCGTGCAGGCGGTGCGCGGGGACTGGCGAAACCTCACCCTCGATATGCACACCCGCCTTTTTTGAGTTCACGCCTCAAATGGCGCGGGATCAGCAAGAGCGGTTCTTCGTTCTCGTACGAATCCGCGACCGCGTAGATAAGGATCGGACGTCTCGAGTCCCCGCTGGATCTTCTCGACCAGTGCACTCTTTCCCGAGCCGACCGGACCCATCAGGAGGTCGTAGACTCGCGCGTGGGCGAGCTTCGGTAGGGTCGGCGGGTCGCGGACCCGCCCGAGGTAGTCGAGCAAGGTGCCCCGCCAGTCCTCGACCTCGTGCGTGGCCCGATCGTCAGCGATGAGTTGCGCGAAGGTACGTCGGTCACCTGGCATTCGAGCCTCCGTCTCAGGAGTTTCGAGGCCGCCCGCCTCGTGACGCGGTGTGTGACTGCCCAGATGCGGGCTGCTTCGCTGACTAGGTGTCTACTTCGCTCTGCCGTCTGTTCCCCGAAGAAAGTATAGAAGTGGTTCCAGACCGACCACCGTTGGCGCGTCTCCTCGGATGTGGTTCAAGGTCCGGACGCTTTCTTCTGTGGTGCAATTGCGGGTTCAAGACGTCAAGACTTTCGTTACCGTTGGCAGGTCAGGCTCCGGCGGCGCCATGAGCCCGCGGCGGGCGCGGGGCCGGTCCAGCTGGGTCCTGCTGACCCTCGTGTCGGTGGCGATGGGCTGTTCGCAACCCCTGCCCGAGGCAGAATCGCCTGCGGCACGGCTCTATGTCCGTGAATGTGGAAGTTGTCACGCGCCGTATGCGCCCGGCCTGCTGACGGCGGCGATGTGGGAGGTCCAGGTGATGCGTATGGACGCATTCCGGCACGCTCGGGGTTTGCCGCCGCTCTCGGGAGACGCCCGTTCCGGGGTCCTCCACTACCTGCATAAACACGCTGGTTGATAAGGAGACTGTCTTGAAGATTTCCAGAGAACGTCTGAGCATCGAGCAGGTCGAGACCGGCCTGCTGGTGGTTCCTCTGGGCGCCGGAGAGCCCTCGCCCGATGTTATAGGGCTTGACCTCGCCACCGGCGGGCGTCTGCTTGACGAGGCCCGTAAGCGCCACGAGGATCCGAGCCGTCGCGGCACGGCCTCGTTGTTTCAGACGCATGGCACCCTGCCGGCCGACCTGATTGCGCTCGTCGGTACGGGCAAGGATGATTTGACGCAGCCCACGACGTGGCGGCGCCTCGGCAGTCAGGCCACCACACTGGCGTGCGCACAGCGCGCCTCACGGCTGGCGATTTCGTTCGGCGCGGCAACCACCGGTAGCATCCGGACGGCGGCAGCCGCTGCTGCGGCGGAGGGAGCCTTGCTCGCGCTTCCCGGGGTTCGCTGGCGTAAATCGAAACCGGCTCCGGTTGAACCTCTGGAACTAGCCCTGGTTGGGGTCGGGGAGGGGACGGCGGTGCAAAAGGGATTGCAGCGTGCCGCTGTGCTGGCCGAAGGCACCTGGCTGGCCCGGGAGTTGATCACCATGCCGGCTACGGAACTCTCCCCTCCTGAATTTGCGCGGCTGGCGCAGCACCACGGCCGAGCCGCTGGCCTCGAGGTCCGTGTCCACGAGGAGCGGGATCTCCGCCGACTGGGGATGCACGCGATTCTCGCCGTGGGCCGCGGCAGCGAACACCCGCCAGTCCTCATCGAGTTGCTCTACCGGGGAGGGGCGAAAAAGAAGCGGCCCCTCAGTCCGCGCCATTTGGCGTTCGTCGGCAAGGGCATCACCTTCGATTCCGGCGGCCTTTCCCTGAAGACGCCGTCGGGGATGGAGGTGCAAAAGCGCGATATGTCGGGCGGGGCCGCTGTTCTGGGGGCGATGGTCGCCATCGCACGGCTCGGTTTGCCGGTCGATATTCGTGGTTTGATCCCAGCTGCGGAGAATATGCCCGACGGTCGGGCGTACCGGCCGGGTGATATCCTGCAAAGCTATGCCGGCAAGACAATCGAGGTGCTGAACACCGACGCCGAAGGGCGGCTGGTGTTGGCTGATGCGCTGGCCTTTGCCGCGGCCGGGGCAGGCGAGGCCGAGCGACCGCGTTTCATTGTCGATCTTGCCACCTTGACGGGCGCGGCCTCGGTGGCGTTGGGTCGTGAGGTTGCCGCGATTCTTGGCTCCGACCGCAAATTGGTCGATGAGCTGCTTTCGATCGGCCGGGAAACCGGCGAGGCGACCTGGGAATTACCGCTTGTCGACGATTACGCTGCAAGTTTGCAGAGTCGGATCGCGGATCTCAAGAACGTTGGAGATGGCGGTGCCGGTACTATCATCGGTGCCCTGTTCTTGCGCGAATTTGTTGGCGGACTTCCCTGGGCGCATCTCGATATCGCGGGCGTCGCCTGGGCCGACAAGGCGCGATCCTGCACGCCGCGCGGTGCGGCGGGGTTTGGCGTGCGGACTCTCGTGGCCTTGGCCGAGGGAGTGGTCAGCCGGCGGCGCTGAGCGAGAGGGCGGCTCAGCGCCCCGACCGCAAGTTAAGCATTCCGTCGAGGTCTTTGGGGGCGTCGCGCGTCAGTACCTCGCAGCCCTCGGCTGTGACCACGACATCATCCTCGATGCGGACGCCGATGCCGCGAAACGCCTCGGGGGCCTCTTCGCAACGCGGCGAGAAATAGAGGCCGGGTTCGACCGTGAGCACCATTCCGGGCTTGAGAGGGCGCGGGTTTCCATCGACCTCGTAGGCACCGACGTCATGCACATCGAGGCCGAGCCAATGGCTGGTCCGGTGCATATAGAAGGGCTTGTAGGTGCCGTCGCAGAGGACTGCCTCCAGCGAGCCCTTGAGACAGCCCCACGAGAGGAGGTGTTCGCAGAGCACCTCCAGCGCCCGCTGGTGGATCATCTCGATGGTGGCACCCGGTCGCACCGCGGCGATGGCCGCGAGTTGCGCCTGCAAGACGGCTTCGTGGACCTTGCGCTGCGGCGCGGGCGGATCGTTGCTGATCGGCCACGTCCGCGTGATGTCGGAACAATGCAGGTCGAGGTCGCAACCCGCATCGACGAGCAGCAGATCGTCGGTGCCGAGTTGGCCGTCATTCGCCGTATAGTGCAAAATTGTCGCATGCGAACCCGCAGCGACGATCGAAGGATAGGCCCAACCCCGCGTCCCGGCTCGGCGAAACTCGTATTCGAGCAGGGCCTCGATCTCATGTTCCCAGAGACCGGGTCTGGTTTCCGCCATGGCGCGGCGGTGCGCCGCAGCGCCGATCTCGGCCGAGCGTCGCAGCCAGAGGATCTCTTCGTCAGTCTTATGGAGACGCATTTCGTGGAGCATCGGGCGTGGATCGAGGATCGAGCGGGAGCGGCCGCTCTGGTTTCGAAGGCGGCGCGCCCAACCCTGATTGGCGAGTTTCAGCAGACGCTGGTCGAAATCAGTGTCATGCCCGAGGGCGTGGTAGAGGGCGCCGCTGTTTGCGATGCGCTCTGCGAGGCGCCCATCGAATTCACTCATGGGATACGCGGCATCGGCGCCGAAGGTCTCGACAGCACCTTCGACGCCCGCTTGAGGGCCGGTCCAGGTCTCGTGCGTCGGATCGCGCGGTTGCACGAAGAGCACGAACCGCTCCCGATCGGCACTGCCGTCAAAGATGGCAACGGCGTCGGGCTCGGGAAACGCGGTCAGATAGTAGAAATCGGCATCGGGCCGATGCCGGCTCTCGACATCGTTGGCATGCATCCGGAGCGGGGGCGCGCGCAGCACGAGCAGGCCGTCTTTGAGAGTCTCGAAAAGACGGGTCCGGCGTAGGGCGCGATCGAGTTCGGGAAGGTTGGAGTTTGGTTTCATGGAATGTCCTCTTCTGTTTTGGCAGCCCCAGCCCCAGCCCCAGCCCCAGCCGCAGCGGCGGCGTACCCGGCGACAAGGCGAGCGAGCCCTTTGCGTGCCGGTTCGCAGACGACCAGCAAGCCCTCGCCGATGACCAACTCGTCCGGGGTGATGGTGCGCTCGCCGCGCTGAAAGCGGGTGCTCTCGTTCCAGCGGATGCGGGTACGACGACCGCCGTCAAGGAGTTGGAGAGTGCGCGCAGGTCGGTCCAACTCGCGGAGCAGGCCGGTGAGCCGTCGCGGCGCGATGGTGACACCAACCGGCGCGCTGCACGCAGCCAGCGCGAGGAGGGCCAGGGGCACCACCACACGCCAGCCCACCAGAAGCATTGACACGCCGCAGATTACTGATTTTGAGTCGAGCCCCGCAAGACGCTGGCCGCGGCCGTGTTGCCGGGATTTGCCGGCCCATAGAAGGGACGCTAGGCCTCGCGTCGATGGCACGGGGCTCATGCCGGGCGGGAGAGGTCACCCAGACCGCCGTTGAGGTGCGCGTAGGTCGTGCCGTCGTTGGAGGTCGGGGTACAATCCGGGCAGGGGCGGGCACCCATACCCCCCGGCTCCAGGCGGTGGCGTTTTCCGGCTCGCTGGTGGCTTTGCTTCTTGCCGCTGGCTGCGAGCGTGCTGGTACGCCTCCGAGCCAGCCCCCCGGCGGCGAGGGACGCTATCGGATCAGCGTCGATCTCGCGCCCTCGATCAAGGCCCTTGGGCAGGATGATCTGATGCTCAGCGGTCCCGCCGAGACTCGTATCGAAGGGCTCGGGACGCTTGCGCTTCCAGCACTTGACGAAGCCCTCCTTTTGGAGTCGGTGGCCGTCCGCACAGCGATTGCCGAGATGTTGCCACGTGTCGACCGCCAGGGTGCCGTCAATCTGCTTGCCCGGACCGTACGTGACGACGTGTCTCCGGACGTGCGCTACACGGCTCTGCGCTCTCTCGCCGACACCTCTGCGAAGACGGACGCAGAGACGCGAGCGACCATCGAGGCCGCGCTCCGGGATCCCGATGCGAAGGTCCGGCTGGCGGCGGTGACGGCGTGCGCCCGGCTCTGCATATCCGGTACAGGCGCAGAGCGGCTCTACGTGATGGTCCTCGACGA
>VFKT01000255.1 GCA_009885395.1 Deltaproteobacteria bacterium
AACCAGCCCGGCGGCGAGGGCTTGCCCAGCATCGAGGAGCCGGCCCGAATAGATCAGGTCGCGCGCCAGGGCGACGCCCACCCGGCGCAAGAGCCGGCCGCAGCCGCCAAAACCAGGAATCAGGCCTAAATTTGTTTCGGGCTGGCCGAAGCGGGACGTTGCCGAGGCGATGACCAGATCGCAGGCCAGCGCCAACTCACAACCGCCGCCCAGAGCCGCGCCCTGAACCGAGCCGAGAACGATCGCCGGGAGACCCTCGAGCGCCGCGAAAACCGACTGCCCCAGCCGCGAAAAATCCCGGGCCTCCTCCACCGTCATTTTCGACATCGCCGCGATATCGGCCCCGGCCACAAAGACGCGGTCGCCTGTGCTCTGCACCACCACCACGCGTGGCGGTTTCCGATGCAGGGCGCCGACGTGCACGGCCAAGTGCTCCAGGGTTTCCAGATCGAGCGCATTGAGCGCGCTCGGACGATCAATCGTAATCGTCGCGATCCCATCCAATTCTTCGAGGTGCACCGCCAAGGCCATTTCCTCCGTGTCAGTATTCGGGTTTGCGGTCGAAGTGGTGGAAAGCCTCGATCCAGCGTACTGTCCCTGTGCTTGATCGCAGGACCATCGAATTCGTCCGGGCGCCACCGCGCAAAAATTGAACGCCCGAGAGAAGGTGCCCGCCAGTTACTCCCGTGGCGGCAAACATCACGTTCTCTCCCACGAGATCAACGATCCCAAGCTTGCGCTCCGGATCCCGGATACCGGCCACTTCCAGGTGTGCGCTATCGTCCCGGGAAAGCGGCTTGAAGCGCCCCTGAAACTCGCCTCCCAACCCGCCCAGCGCGCCGGCGGCGAGAATACCCTGCCGCGCCCCGCCCGTCCCCATCAGCACGTCGATCCCGGAACCGGGCCTTGCGGTGGCGATCGCCACCGCAAGATCACCGTCGGCGAGAAGTTGCACCCGCGCACCGGCGCGACGGACTTCATCGATCAGCCGCGCATGGCGCGGCCTCTCAAGAATGGCAACCGTCAGATCCTCTACGTAGACACCTTTGGCCTCCGCGAGACGGCGCAGATTCTCGGGAACACCAAGATCCAGATCGACCACGCCTCGGCCCTCGGGCCCGGTGGCAATCTTCTCCATGTACGTCGGTGGACAAGCGTGGATACGACCCGACTCGGCCAAGAGGATGATCGAGAGTGCGTTGGCACCACCGGTCGCGCAGACGGTATCGCCCTCAAGCGCGTCAAGCGCGATGTCCAGGCGCGGCTCGCCCCCCTCGCACAAGGCGCCGAGCACCTGGCCATTCGCCAACTTCTGATTCTCACCCTCAGAAGCTTCCCCGACCACGATGCGACCACAGCTATCGATCGCCCGAAAGGCCCTCTCTACCGCCTTGCGGGCAGCGGCATCGACGGCATCGG
>VFKT01000239.1 GCA_009885395.1 Deltaproteobacteria bacterium
CACCAGCCCGACTGTGGCGAGCTGACCCGGACGAAGCCGACGCGCGGGGTTCGGCACCCTCGCCTCGACGTTCACGGTGCGGCTTTCGGGATCCACCATCGGCTCGACCAGACGCACCCGGCCGACAAAAGCTGAATCAGAGCCCTCTGTCGCCATGCCCTCGACCTCGGCACCCGAAAGGATGCGCGCCGCCAACCGACCGGGCACGGCAAACACCAGATCGAGAGGATCGTCGTCGACCAGATGACCAAGAATTTCGCCGCGTTGGACAAACGCCCCCCGATCCACGCCCCAACGTCCGAGCACTCCAGCGAAGGGAGCACGCAGCTCGGAATGCTCGACTTCGAGCCGGGCCAGCGAAACCCGGGCACGCGCGCTTTCGACGCTCGCACGCGCCGCGTCCAGCACCAGCCGTGCCTCGTCGAGGCTCTCCGAAGAGCTCACGCCCTCACGCTGCAGACTCAAGGTTCGGCGATGGGCATTCTCCGCGCTTGAGCAGCGCGCCACCGCCTCGGCCAGTACGGCTTCCGCCAGAACCAGCGCCGCGCGCGGTTCGGCGTCATCGAGCCGCGCCAGCCGGGTGCCCTTCGCGAGCAGCGTACCCTCACCGGCGTGCAACTCGACCACTCTTCCACTCCTCTCGGCGCGCAGCCCCACCGCACGACGGGCCTCGAGCGTGCCGACTGCACGCACAATGACCGGCACGTCTTCGGCCACCACCACGGCCAGTTCCACGGGCACGCTGGCCGGGCCGATTGTCGAACGAGCCCCCTCCTCCGAGCAGGCCGTCAGCAAGGCGCTTATTGACACAACCAGATTTCGCCACCGCCCGATGAAGCCTCGCACCCGAGCACACTCGCGTGCCGGGTCTCCAATCGCAAGACAGCCCGACGGGTCCCGTTCCGGGCTGGCGTTTGACAGCCACCCCCTCCAGCCGCCACCTGTGTGGGATGCTCGACGGGATCTGGGCGACGATGGTGCTGCTCGCCATCGTCTGGGCCTGCCTCACAGGCCGGACCGAAGCTTTGGGTGCGGCGGTCTTCGACGGCGCGAACTCGGCGATCGAGTTGGTGGTCGGTCTGGTCGGCGCAATGGCCTTTTTCCTGGGTTTGATGAAGATCGCCTTCGACGGCGGGCTGCGCGATGCCATCGCCCGCGGGATCGCGCCGCTGCTGGGCCGGCTCTTTCCGGAGGTTCCGGCAAAGCACCCCGCCATGGCCGCCATGGTGATGAACCTCGCCTCCAACTTAGCGGGGCTAGGCAACGCGGCCACACCTTTTGGCTTGAAGGCGATGGAGGAACTGCGCAACCTCTCGAAAAGCTCCAACACGGCCTCCGACGCGATGGTGCTCTTCGTCGCGATCAATGCCTCCGCCGTCACCCTGCTGCCGCCGCTGGGGACCATGGCGGTCCGCGCCGCTGCCGGCTCGACGGCACCCGGCTCGATCTGGCTGCCAACACTACTGGCGACGACCTGCTCCACCGTCGCGGCCGTCGTGGCTCATTTTGCGCTGCGGGATCGGCCGCCGTTCCGACTAGCACCGCCGAAGACGTCCGAGCACGCGGCCGCCGGGGAGGAGATCGGAAACGCGGCGGAGCAGGCCGAAAACACCCTCCCCTTGCTTGACGTCACAGGCTCGACCGAAGCTGCGGTTCGTCTCCACCCGCTCGCCAGGCTGGGCACGGTGGCAGTCCTGCTGGCGCTGGTCTTTGCCTTGATCAAGAGTTTTTTCGGCGGAGAAGGCAATATCGGCGCGGTCTCGCAAAGCCTCCTGGTGCCGGGAATCATCGCCGCGTTGGTGCTTACCGGCCTGCGCGGTGGCGTCCCCGTCTACGAGGCCTTCATCGAGGGCGCCCGCGATGGCCTCGAAGTGGCGCTCCGCATCATCCCCTATCTGGTCGCGATGCTGGTGGCGATCGCGATGCTGCGGGCCTCGGGCGCCATCGATTCGGCTGTGGCTTTCCTCGGTCCCTTCACCGCCCCCTTCGGCGTCCCGGCCGAGGTTTTGCCGATGGCGCTGCTGCGTCCGCTCTCGGGTTCCGGCTCGTTCGCCGTCATGGCCGAAACGATCAAAGAACACGGTCCGGACAGTTTCATCGGCTTGCTCGCCAGTACTTTGCAGGGCTCAACCGAAACGACGTTCTATGTTCTTGCGGTCTATTTCGGGGCTGCTGGCGTACGCAATGTGCGCCATGCTTTGTACTGCGGGCTGATTGCCGATGTTGCGGGTTTCGTCGGGGCTGTGGTCGCCTGCCATTTGTTTTTCGATGTCGGCCCCTGAACTGTATGATTTTGGAGGCTAATCGATGCGCTACCTGCACACGATGGTTCGAGTCGCGGATCTGGATCACGCCCTGCTCTTCTGGCGTGACGGGTTGGGTCTCGCCGAAATCGGCCGCCACGAGCACGCGGCGGGACGCTTCACTTTGGTCTTTCTGGCCGCACCGGGAGACGAGCAGGCCCAGATCGAACTGACCTGGAACTGGGATGCGGAGGATCTCGGCGGTGGCCGCAATTTCGGCCACGTCGCCTATGCGGTCAAGGATATCCACGCCTGCTGCCAACGTTTGCGCGAACAGGGCATCCTCATCAATCGACCACCACGCGACGGCCGCATGGCTTTCGTGCGTTCTCCCGAGGGCATCTCGGTCGAACTCCTGCAGGAGGGTGCGGCCCTGCCCGCCTGCGAACCCTGGCTCTCGCTGCCCAATAGCGGGAGCTGGTAGACCAACCATGGGCGCAATCTTACCGAGGGTACTCGAGCCTGACGCTTGTGATGAAGAAGGTGCACGTGCCTTGATCGAGGCGCTGCAGCTTGCGTTGGCTTCGCGCGAACGCGCGGTCGTCGCCCTCGCCGGCGGGCGCAGTGTCGGCGGAATCTATCGCCGACTGGCTGGGCCGATTGGTGCCGGCGTGGCCTGGAATCGGGTTGATGTGCTGCTCGCCGACGAACGCCTCGTCGCGCCACAGGACCCGGCCAGCAACTTGGCCGTGCTCCGCCCCGATCTCCTGGCACCGCTGGAAGCGGCCGGGTACCGAACGCCCCGGCTTCATCCTCTGCCCTGGCATAAAGGGGATGGTGACCTTGCCGTCGCCGATTATAACTTGACGTTGAATTCGCTGGGAGGGCGGCTCGATGCCGTTGTGTTGAGCGCCGGTGAAGACGGCCATGTGGCGTCGTTGTTTCCGCAACACCCATCGATCGCCGCCGAGACGCCGGGGTTCATCCTGGTCGAGAACTCACCCAAACCACCCCCGACCCGGGTCAGTGCTTCGCGCCATCTGCTCGCCTCGGCCGCCTTTGGACTGCTGGTCTTTCGCGGCATTGAAAAGGCCGACGCCCTGCGTCTTTATGGCGACGGCAGCCTTGATTCGGCCAGCTGCCCGGCGCGCATCATCACGCGCATGGCCACGGCACTCGTGCTCGCCGATCCTGCGGCGGCAACTGGCCTTGGCTGAGAGCCGCCTTCAGCGAATCTTGCCCTCGATGAGCGGCACTTCGTAGACCTTCTCGTGCGCGATCGGCCCGTGGCCGAAATAGCCCTGCTCGCCAAAGAGTTCGCCGTGGTCGGCCGTCACCGTGATGTAGGTATTGGCCGGCACGATATCGTAGAGCCGACCGATGAGGCCGTCGACGTAGCGGATCGTTTCGATCTGACGCTGGCGCAACTCTTCCATGCGGGCATCATCGAAGAAACCGGTTTCCTCTTCCTCTTCGTCCGCCAGCTTGCCGCCCACCACGAGGTCGTCGAAATGTTTAAAGACGCCGTGCACGCCGTGGATCTTTGGCCAGTCGTTCTCCTTCTCCGAGGGCAAGGCATAGGGGTAATGCGTCTCGCCGACGTTGAGCAGGTAGAAGGACGGGCGATCGGGATCGAAGGTCATGCGATCGAGCATACCGGCCATATCGTTATGGCGATCCATCAGTGTAAAGCTATCAAAGTCTCGATTGATCAGAGTGGATGGGTTCAGGACGGGCAGCGACACCATGGCATGATTCAGGTAGCCAAGCTGATTTTTCAAGAAGGTGGGCAGGAAGAGATGCGGCACCAGGCTCTTGAACTCGACTCGTTCAACCCCGAGCCGGTCGCGATATTTGAGGAAATCTTTTTTATAGTAGTCAGACGCGTAGACGTGCTGCGGGCTGCAATGCGGCAATAGCCCCATCAAGAGATTATAATGGGATGGCGCGGTCCACGAGGCATAGCTCCAGGCCCGTTCGAGCGCGCCCAGCCGCGCGATATTCTTCGGCGCGGCAGCGACCATCGAGTCGAAGCGACAACTGTCGAGGACTACGATGATATAGTTGTTGGCGCCTTTTACCGGATCTGGCAAGCGGGTCATATCAAGCGTCGGTGCGGCCCGGCGCACCACGCCGGCGGCTGCCGCCGGACGAACCACACGCGCCTCGGCAGAAGCCTTTGTCTCCGCAGCCGTTTCCCCGGAAGGAGGCTTGTCGCGCGTCCAGAATGCCATCGTCTTTCCCTTCCCACCCGGTCTAGGCGAGGTAGCCCATCTGCTCGAGCTTCTTCAGCGTATCGGCGTCGAGGTCCAGCCCTTGCTGTGATGCCGCGGCCTCCATCGGGCCGAACCTCGCCTCGAGCTGCGCCTTCAACCCATCCGCCCGAGCCGTCTCCGTCTCGACCTGATTCTGCGTTTCACCCGGGTCGGCCGCGAGGTCGTAAAGCTCCTCGCTACCATCTGTCGCCTGGATGTACTTCCAGCCCTGCTGCCGAACCATGCGCAGCGAACGATCGAAGTTCCGACCTTCGAAATCGGGAAAACGGCGTCGCAACACCTCGAGCGGTGGTTGCGGCTCGCCATATTCGGCAAAGGCGGCATGCTCTGGACCGCCCGCGGTTTCGGGGAAAAGCGTGCCCTCGGTCTGGATTTGCGAGCGAGCCGGATCCTCGTCGGGAACCCCGGCCAGATCGAGGGCTGTGGCAAAAATCTCGTTCGATTGAACCTGACCCGAAACGCGCTTGCCGCCGCTGAAGCCTTCGGGCCCACGCGCGATCAAAGGCACGTGCAGCAGGCTGTCATAGAGGCAATAGCAATGGTCCATGAAACCGTGATCGCCCAGGTTTTCGCCGTGGTCACTGGTGACGACCAGCAACGTATCGTCGAGCAGGTGCGCGGCCTTCAGCATATCGACGAGCTGGCCCACACGGGTATCGACGTAGCTGATTTCGCCGTCATAGAGCCGGGACAGGACATCAAAATCGTCCTCGGTCATTTCGGTACGACCGGTGAGGAACTTCCACGGATCCTGGTTGACTCGCTCGGCCTGGGCTCCCGTCACACCCTTCGGCAGATGCAGATGTCGGTATCGGCCCGGTGCCGCGTAGCGGATATGGGGCTCCATATAATGGAGAAACGCAAAAACGGGGGCCTCGGACGACGACCATTCGTTGAGCCATTGGCGGACCTGCCAATTGACCCGCCAAGCGCCATCGTCCCAGAGGTTCCATTTTTTCCGGAGCTTCTGGGTGGCTTTCTCGTAAAACGAGTTGACAAGGCCGCCGTACCAGCGCGAGAAGCCACCCTCTTCGGCCGCCTGCTCGAGGCGCTGCAGATCAAGGGCATGCTTGCGATCCTGGCGGGCCAGCGGCGCGTTCGTGCCCCCGGCCTGCACCACCTGCCAGCTATGGACGAAACGGTCGAAACCGCGGTCGAAAGAGGTTTCTCGGCTCAGCCAATAATTGCTCGAAACGCCATAGGTGCGGTAGCCGTGCCGTTGCAGGACCTGCGGCAAGGGGTGGAGTTCCTGCGGTAGAACCAGATTGCTGCGGTCGACCTTATGCCGGGAGGGAAAGGTTCCGGTGAAAAGCGAGGCGTGCGAGGGCGGCGTCCAGGCCGCCGGGGAAACGGCCTGCTCGAAGAGCACGCCCTCCTCGGCGAGCCGGTTGATTGCCGGACTGGTGTCGCGGCCGTGCCCATACGACGAAAGATGATCGGCCCGCAGCGTATCGAGCAGGACCACGATGATATTGGGCCGGCGGTTCATGGCGTTTTGGCGAATCTCAGCTGGCGCGCGCACGCCAGCGACGGGACCGCATCGGGCCCAAATCTGGGAATCAGACGGTGTTGCATGGATTGAACGATCACGAACGAGGGAAGGAATAGGACTGGGCTCACCAAGCGACCCACTCTGCTGGGCTATCGGTTCGCCGACCGACAGACTCTAGCGGCGGTTGGACGGGGCGCGCAACGTTCTTTCGGGAGACTTCTGCGGCGCACCGGGGATGTCGGGCCCAAAGGCCGGGCGAACCTGCTCCTTGCGCCAGGATGATTTCGCCTCCTGGTGTTTTCGTCGGCGTCCTTGTTCCGCGTGGTTGCTGCGCTCGCCCCGGCGGTGTCCGCACCACTTTCAAAAACCGAGCAGCCGTTCCCGCAGAGTTGGCGCAGCGGGTGTCTCGCCGGGCGGCAAGCGCTCGACCGAATTGACCAGCACCCAGCGCGAAGACCGCAGCAGATTGCCACGGATCCGAAGGAATTCGGTCGGTGCCGCCTGCCGAATGCGATCGAGGAGCGTCTTATCCCCGGCAAAAATGAAGTTGGGCCGGGTTGGCTGCCGCGAGGCCAGGAGATCGCCAGCGCTGGGTGCGCCCGGGCTCAAGACAATCAGATTAGTGAGTCCAAAAACTATCAGTTCTCCCCCGTCGACCTCGATTTCGAGCTGCTGCCGAATCCTTGTCTCATCCGATTTTCGCCCAATATAGCCATCAAATCGAACCTCGATCGGAGTCCCCGCCCCAAAACAGGCAAGCCCTGAAAGGACTGCCAAAATCAACGCGCTCGTTCCCACGTCGGCATCAAGCCTTATCGACGTGACGCCTGCAAGTCGTGGTAGGACGCCACTCTGCGGCCCAAAAAATGCCATCGACGAACTAAAAAGCGAAAATATTTTCTCAAACCATTTGACTATTCTCTAACGAAGTTTTAAAGCGGAACTTGCCGGCCTTTTTCCGGCAAAATTGAAGTAGGGAAGGCTGAGGAAGAGATCATGGCTAAAAAGAGAGCATTGAAGGACGAATCACAGATCAGCCGCCAGGCTCGCTGGCAGCGCAAACACCGTGCATTGGGCCTTTGCGTGCTGTGCAGCCTGCCGGCGTACAAGGGCTGGCGCTGCGAAAAACACTACGAGCAGCATAAGATCGCGATGCGCCTGCGGTACATCCCGAAGGTCCGCGGTCGTTACAAGGTCGGTGGCGTAGATTTCGCGAAGATCGAGAAAGAACATCTCGCGAAGAAGAAGGCCGCAGGCAAGAAGACGACCGCCGCAAAGAAGAAGCCTGCCGTGGTGAAGGCTGCGCCGAAGAAGGCTGTGGCGAAGAAGGCCGCACCGAAGAAGGCCGCGCCGAAGAAGGCTGCGCCGAAGAAGGCCGCGCCGAAGAAGGCTGCACCGGCGAAGCCTGTCGCGAAGAAGAAGGCGGCTGCCAAGAAGAAGCCTGCCGGACGTCGCGGCTAAATCGGATTGGGGTTTTGGCCCGTCCGCCTCGGCTCTCGTCGGGCGGACGGGCCTCAATCCGCGGGCAGGAGAACGAGCGCGCGATTGGCGCGTCGATCGATCTCGCCCATCAAGAGGATATCCCCCGCCGGGTTGATATCCGCGATCGAGAAACCAACCAGCATCCCCCCAGGGATGCTGGTTTTGGTTTGAACAATTTTCTCCAGATCACCGTCGCGCCAGCGCATCAAGGCGCTGTAGCTGATCCGGCGGGTGCCCTCTTCGACACGACCGACCAGCGCGACGAAGAGCACATCGCCCGTCGAACTGACAATGCGCATCTGATCGATCTCAAGAATCCGCACCACCTTGCCCTGCTCGTCCTCGCCAAACGGCAGGCCCTCATGCGCTACCGGAGCGAGATTTCCATCCCTCCAAAGTTGGATGGCCGTGCGCTCGGCCGCATCGCCGAAGGCAAAGCTTAAAAGCACCCGATTGGCATCGTCGATATCGCGGGCGCGAAGATCCGTGATCGACGTGCCCTCGAAGCTGCCCCCATCCTCGGCCACAACCTGGATGCCCCCCGCGGCTTCGAGCAGCAGCACCTTTGTACTGTCGCGCTCTTCGTCGCCCGTCGAATCGAAGGTGGCGTCGACCACGATCGCCTCGGAATTCGAAATGGCGCGCGGCTTGGCTGAGAGCACCATCCCAAGTTCCGGAATCACCTGGTGACGAGTCAGAAGAGCCGTGAAGTGCCCGGCTGAGAGCAGACCGACAAAGGGATCAACGCCGCGAGCCGGCAAGCCGACCGCAAACCCCTGACCCGCATTCACCTGAAGCAGGATCGAATTGGGCTTCTGTACCGCCAGGGTATTGGGGACCTGCACCGGCGCGATCGCCAAAGGCTCGCCCGTCTGGATCGAGAGAGCACAGGTGATCCGTTCGGTGCCGGTCGATTGATCGATTTCACAGGGGCTGGCGCCCTGGCTGAACGCGACCGTACCACCCGCCCCCAGCCTCGCTTCACCGAGCACCCGGAAGCCGGCCGGCGTGCCGCCCTCGGCGGTATGGGCGACCTGATGCAACACCTCTCCATCAAACACATAAAAAGAATCCGCATCGAGCTGATCGCCGACCTCGAAGCCCACCTCGCCGGTTGAAGCCATCAGCAGATTTCGCACCACCGTCAGAGGCAGACCTCCGGAATCCCCGACGTTTGGGGTCAGCACGGCCCGAACCTGGCCGTCGGAGGCCCGCACGAAAACCCCGTTCTCCGGATCGATGCCCGATTTGGACGCGATGAGTGCAACACTGCGGTCAGCGGCGAGCTTGGCACTCTCGATAGTTTCAACCAGGAAACCACCTGGGAGAGTCGCCCCATCCTGAAGCAGCACCTGCACGCCCTCGGGTACGGGTGCTGGTTGGTCCCCGCCGCCACTGCCGCCACCGCAGGCGGTCGCGGCGGCCGCAACAACCACAGATAGTAAAAATCCGGGGAATCGATACAAATGCGGCATCACGATCTCCAAGCAGGTCCTCAAAGGACTAAATCCTAAGCCCAGCAGGAGAAACCAGCAACCCCAAAACCGATGCCAGTGCAGACCTCATGCGGCCTGCCGGAGGAGGCGGAGGGCCAGCCCTGTGGGGGCTTCGGCCTGCAAGATACCTCGGCACCGCCTCAGTCAGGGTCGCGTTCAGCCGTGGCCGCTGCCTCGGAAAGGTGCCAGCAACTCGCCAGGGGACTCGGGAATCCGCCGGCCATCCTGCTCGACGCGGAAAGCCGCGAGGAAATCGTAGCGCTGCCAATAGACGATGCGCTCTCTCGGCCGGGACGCCTCGCCGCAGGGGTTCCGATAGATCCATTTCTCGTTGAAACGAAGGCCGCTTTCGGACTGAAGTCGTGGATCGTTCAGGCTGCCGACGGTTTCGTCGGGCGTTCCGAAGCGCTTGACGATCTGGTTTCGACGAGGAGCCGTCGCTTTTTGGTTATTCTGCATACGCATTCCTCAGATTTCGAAGGAAGTGGCATCGTGCGGACAGCCACGACCTTCCAGATGCGCCTCGAACTCGCCCCGAAACCGCCGCAGGAACCAACCCGATGCCCAGGCCGCCGCATCCGAAAGGCCACAAATGGTGTGCCCCTCCATGAAGCGGGCGACATCCTCGATGGCCTCGAGATCGGCACCTGATCCAGCACCACTCTCCACCTTGAGCAGCAATTTATGAAGCCAGCCCGTGCCCTCGCGGCATTGCGTACACTGACCACACGACTCGACCCGGTAAAACTTTGCGATGACGGCTGCAGCCCGGACCAGACATTGTTGATCATCGAGCACGATAATCGCACCGGTTCCGAGCAAGCTACCGACCGCCTGTAGGGCGTCATGATCCATGGTGACGGCCATGGCCTGCTCCGCCGTCAGGACGGGCATCGAGACGCCACCGGGAATCACGGCCTTGATGGTTCGCCCGGGCAGCAGCCCGCCGGCGTGCTCGAAAATGATCTCCCGCAAAGGCGTGCCAAGCGGAAGTTCGTACGCCCCCGGACGTTGCACGTTGCCGCTGATTCCAAAGATCGTCGTACCGCTGCTTTTCTCGGTTCCGACGGCACGAAACGCCGCCGCGCCATTGGCGATGATGCCCGGCACATGGCTCATCGTCTCGACGTTGTTGATGATGGTAGGGCGCTTCCACAGGCCGGAGATCGCCGGAAAGGGCGGCCGCTTGCGCGGCTGTCCCTTGCGGCCTTCGAGCGATTCCATCAGGCCCGTCTCTTCGCCGCAGATATAGGCGCCAGCGCCGCGATGGACGTGGATCTCAAAATCGAAGCCGCTTCCGAAAATGTTCTTGCCCAACAGTCCAGCGGCGTGAGCGTCAGCGATAGCCCGGCGCAGGGCATCGTAGGCCGTGCGGTATTCGCCGCGAACGTAGATATAGGCTGCGTCGATCGCGCTGGCGAAGCCCGCGATCAGAAGCCCTTCGAGCAGGCGGTGCGGATTGCGCTCCATGATCTGCCGATCCTTGAAGGTACCCGGCTCGCTCTCATCGGCGTTGCAGGCGATGTAACGCGGACGGCTGCCATCCTTCGGCAGGAAGGACCATTTCATCGCCGTCGCGAAGCCCGCCCCTCCCCGACCACGCAGGCCCGAAGCCTTGACCTCATCGGCGATGGCCGCGGGTGCAATCGAGCGGATGGCGGTCTCGGCGGCCGCGTAACCCCCGTGCTCCCGGTAAACCTCAAGAGACGTCCAGATTTCGCTGTCGGGGGGAAGGAGAAACCGCGGTGCCGATGCCGTCACGCTCATTCCCCCACCGCCGCACGTCGGCGCGTCTGTAAACCTGCAACCAGACTCTTGAGGTCAGCGAGCGCAACGTTTTCAAGAAAAGGTTCATTGTTGACCTGGACCACCGGCGCGGAACCGCACGAGCCGAGGCATTGCACCTCCTCGACCGAGAACTCGCCACCCGGCGTCATCTCGCCCGGCCGCACGCCAAGGATCTCCTCAAGACCTCGGACCAGCCCCCGGGCCCCACGCATCGAGCAAGAGAGATTCGTGCAGACCTGTAGGTGGCTCTGGCCGACCGCGTGGTCGTGGAACATATGATAAAAGCTGACGACCTCTTTGACATCGATCGGATCGATCTCAAGCAGCCCGGCAATCGCAAGAATGCAATCGGGCGCGACCCAGCCGCCCTGCTCTTCCTGAACGAAATGCAACGCGGTCAAGAGTACCGCCCGTTTTTCGGGGTACTTCGGGAACTCCGCCCGGATTCTGTTTTCAAGTTCATGCGAAAGCGGCATGGCCTGGCCCTTCAACGTCTCTCAGCGGTCACATTCGCCGCCGATCATATTGACCATATCGAAAGTCGGAATGACGTCGGCCAGCAACGCACCCTCCACCATTCTCGACATGGCCTGGGTATTGGAAAAGCTGGGCGATCGGGCACGACATTTCCATGGTTTGCCGGTGCCGTCGCTCACAAGATAGAAGCCGACTTCCCCATTGCCACCCTCGACCGCCTGGTAAACCTCACCCACCGGAGCGCGAGGGCCTTCGGTCACCACCTTGAACTGGGCGATCAACTCTTCCATGCGCTGGAAGACCTTGCCTTTCCCAGGCAGTCGGATTCTGGGGTCGTCGATATCGACCGGCCCCACGGACATCTGCTCGAGGCATTGTCCGATCATACGTGCGCTCTGGCGCATTTCTTCCTCGCGCACGAGAAAGCGATCCATATTATCGCCTACGGTGCCCACCGGCACATCGAAATCGAGCCGGTCATAGACCAGGTAGGGCTGAACCCGCCTGATATCGTAAGGCACCCCAGCGGCTCGCAGCAGAGGTCCCGTCACGCCAAGGCCAATCAGCTCGGCCGCGGGCAGCGCCCCGGTGCCTTCCATCCGCTCACGGAAAATTGGATTGCCGAGCAGCAGATCGTCGAAATCTTTCAGCAGACGCGCGACATCTGCAAGCTTCGCCCGCACCAGTTGCGGAAACTCGGGTCCGGCATCCTGCGCGAGGCCGCCAATGCGAACATAATTGGTGGTCACGCGAGCGCCACACATCTCGTCCAGAATATCCCAGGCGCTCTCTCGGGCTTCGACGGCATAAAGGAACGCGGTGAAGGCCCCGAGTTCGAGCGCGCACGCACCCAGACAGGTAAGATGGTCGGCAATGCGCGACGCCTCGCTGGCAATCACCCGCAGGTATTTGCAGCGATCCGGCACTTCGACGGCGAAGAGTTTCTCGCAGGCCAGTGCGTAACCCACATTATTGATCATCGGCGAGACGTAGTTCAGCCGATCGGTGTAGGGAAAGGCCTGGTAATAGAGCCCGCTCTCGCATTCCTTCTCGAAACCGCGATGCAGAAAGCCCACCTCGACCTCGGCCCGACGGATACGCTCGCCATCGAGCGAGAGCAGAATCCGCACCGTGCCGTGGGTCGCCGGATGTGAGGGTCCGAGCTTGAGTTCGAGCGACTCCACCGGAAGGTTGAGCACATCGCGGCCGGGTTCGATCACCTGGCGATTCACCGCCCGCCTCCCTGCCCGCCGGCTTCGCCCTGAGAACCCGGTCCGATCAGCGGCTGACGTTTTTGCTTCGGGTAATCCTTACGCAAGGGATGCCCGATAAATTCATCGTAAAGATAAATGCGACGCAGGTCGGGGTGTCCGTCGAAGCGGATTCCGTACATGTCGAAGGTTTCACGCTCCAGCCAGTTCGCACCCGGCCAGACCGGGACCAGGCTGGGCACGCTCGGCGTTTCTTCCTCGACCGGCAATTTGAGCCGCACGCGCGAAGCATCCCCAGTCGATACGAGATGATAGACGATCTCGAAGCGCGGTCGTCTTCCCAGAAAATCGACAGCGGTGACATCAAGCAGCATATCAAAGGCCGGTCGTGCCTCGTCGCGAAGGAAGGTCGCCACCTCGAGCAGGGCTGCGGGGGCCAGCACCGCCGTGGCATCGCCACGGAAGGCCTCGATCGCGAGAATCCGCTCGCCGAATCGCTCCTTCAAGGAACGCAAAAGCGGATTTGCCTCGGCACCTCCCGCTTCGGCTCCTTCAGGCCCCTCTTCTGCCACTCGATCGCTCATCCCGATTCCTCAGCGCCGACCGTAGTCGTTGCGAATATGCTCAAGCCTGCGCTCCAGCGTCTTGACCGGCGTCAGAAGCTGGTCCTTGTGCCAGAGCAGGCCAGCCCGCGAGAAGGCGCTGATCTCAACCTTCGCACTCATGACGATCGCTTCCTCGGGACAGGCCTCTTCGCAGAGCCCGCAGTACATGCAGCGTCCCATATCGATATCGAAGACAAGCGGGTAACGCTCGACCTCATCGTCGGTCTCGGCCGGCACGATGTGGATGCAATCGACCGGACAGGCCCATTCGCAGAGGCCGCAGGCAACACAACGTTCTTTGCCATTGTCCATGGCCACGAGCACCGGCATGCCGCGGAAGGCGGCGGGTTTTGGATCGTGCTCCTCGGGTACCATCACAGTCCGAACCTGCGGGCGGCCGACGATCCAGCCCCAGAGGTTGCGGAAGAAATGTGTCGAGGTGACGCGCAGGCCCCGCAGCGTCGCCGGGATGCCCAGCACTCCCGTCAACTGCTCAACCGCTTTCCGATCCACCGTGACGACGCGGGCTGCCATCGTTCAGCCCACCCCTTCGGTCACGTCTGCCGGATTCGTACCCGCTCCACCGAGGCTCTGGTGCGCCAGCCCGGCGTAGGCGCCGACGGCTGCCGCAATTTCGTCGAATACGCTACTCGGCACGAAGGGCACCGCGGCGCGCCCGCTCAGGGCACCCGTCAACGCGGCGAAAATCTCGCCGTCCAGCAGCACGCCCTCGGGCGAATGCACCGCTGGCCGGATCCGCTGCACCCGCCCGACGTAGTTGGTGAAGGTGCCCGCCTTCTCCGCCCAGGTCGCCCCCGGCAATTGGATGGTCGCCTTGTCGCTCAGCCCGGAGGGCTGCACATCCTGCAGGATCAAGGTCTCGAGACGACCGGCAATAGCCAAGGCCCGTTCGGTTCCGACCACGGCTTCGAAATCTTTGCTGCCAATGATCCAGAGGAGACGGATCTCGCCCGCCTCGACAGCGTTCAGAATACCGGCGAGATCACGTCCAGCCTCGCCCGGGACAAGCCCCATTTCGCGTGCGCCTCTGGCATTGGCCGCCTTGTCGGCACGGATCAGGAAATCGTCCCCCTCGCCGAGCGGTACCGCCAGATCGACAGAAACGGTCGTCAACGTCTCGCGCGCCAGCCCGGCAAGCCGGAAATACTCCTCATTCGTGAGGTGGCCCGATGCGACGATGCCGATGGCGCCTGCACCGTGTTCCTCGCGCACGCGGCGCAGGGCCGCCGCCGCCGCCGTGATGGCCGCATCGAGGGCCACCACCTGTTGGCCCTGGTCGTCGCAGACACGTGCCTCGCGGATGCGGTCTGCCGCGCCGACGAAGCCGTAGCCGAGGCGGCCGGCATCGCACATCCAGGTCTCGTTCACGGCATCGTTACGACGCGGAACCAGGCGCTGGATCTCCTCGCGGAAAGCCCCAATCTTGATATTGCAGCCATTCGAGCAGCCCGGACAAACGCTCTCTGTCTCCTCAAGAAACCAGACCCGGCGCTTATGGTGGAAATCCGAGGAAAGCAGCGCCCCCACCGGACAAACGTCAGCCACGTTCACCGAATAGGGGTTATCGAGAGGCCGCCCTTCGAGGGTGCCGATATACGAAGTATCGCCGATCCCGAAGACCCGCAGTTCATTGGTCTCGCTGATCTCGTTGGTAAAACGGACGCAGCGTCGGCATAGAATGCAACGCTCCTGGTCGAAGACGACGCGTGGCCCGATCGGAACCCTCTTTAACCCCTTGCGGCGGGGGGCGGTGGTGCGGGCGTGGTGGCTGCCGTGTTCGAAGGAGTAGTCTTGCAAATAACACTCGCCGGCCTGGTCACAGATCGGACAATCGAGGGGATGATTCACCAGCAGCAGTTCCATGACGCCGCGCCGGGCATCCGCCACCTCGTCGCTGCGGGTATCGACGACCAGCCCTTCTGTGCAGGGCGTATTGCAGGCAATCGCCAATTTCTTTTGGCCCTGAATCTGCACCTGACACATCCGACAACTTCCGTCGATTGAAAGTTTTGGGTGGTAGCAGTAGTGCGGGATTTCGATACCGTTATCGAGCGCGGCTTCGAGCAATGGCGCCCCCGCCGTAGCCTCGATCTCACGGCCATCGATCACGACCCGCACCTTCGGATTTTTTGCGGTACTGCCGTTCGCCTCAGTCACGATGCGGCTCCACCGGGCCCGGCACCAGCGCGACCTCTTCCCGGCTCGCAAACCGGGTCGTCGAGACGCTGCCGTGGATATTTTCGACCGGGCGATTCACCCGTTCGCGCTGGATGCGCTCCTGGAGTTTGAGCAGGCCATCGATCACCGCTTCGGGGCGGGGCGGACAACCCGGAACATAGATATCGACCGGGATGATGGTATCGATGCCCTGCACAACTGCATAGTTGTCATAGGGTCCGCCGGTATTGGTGCAATTACCAAACGACATCACCCATTTGGGGTCGGCCATCTGCTCCCAGACGCGGCGCAGGATCGGCGCCTGGCGGTGGGTGATGGTGCCTACGACCAGCAGCAGGTCGGATTGTCTCGGGGTGAAGCGCGGCAAGGTGAGTCCGAAGCGGTCGGTATCGTAGCGCGGACCGGTCACAGACATATACTCCATGCCGCAACACGCCGTGACGAAGGGGTACTGGAAGAATGCGAATTTACGCGCCCATGCCACTGCGTCCTGGTACCGCGAGGTGAAAAAGGAGTCGCGCAGATCGGCCCCTCCCGGTCGCCCGTCGGGTCGCAGCAGAACCTCGCGCTCTTCCATAGCCATACCGTGCTGCCTTCCCTTCGATGCCGTCTATTGCGCGAGCCGCAAGGTGAAATCGGTACGGTGCAGAATCCGCCCCACACCGCCGCCGCCCTTGGCCACGGAAGATTCCGCCGCACAACCGAAGACGCACGGCTCGCCGTCGACACACGCTTGACAGCAGTAGACGATGCTGCCGAGACGAA
>VFKT01000053.1 GCA_009885395.1 Deltaproteobacteria bacterium
ATGCGTCCCGCTGTGCATCTTTCGCCTCCACGAGTTCACGGACCTGTTCAGCCGCCGCGTTGGCCCGCTGAGTTCATGCGTCCCGCTGTGCATCTTTCGCCTCCGCGTGGTGCCAGACCTGAGGTGGAGTCGGCATTCGTTGGAGCCCTCGGCAGCGAGGTCTCTCGCGCGCCTCCGGTCGGCGCCTGGCTGGGGCGGCTGGATCGTTGCGGACATCTGAATTCTTCTCCTGCGGCAGCGACGTCGCCAAGGCGTGGGTTGGTCAGTCGATTTTAAAGCGTTGAGTGACACGGCTTGCACCGCGGGACGCGATTTCACCAGAAATAGCAGCCACGAAGTCTTCGAGCGGCAGCGCCCCAAGATCCTTCTGGATGCCACGCGCGCGCACCGAAACCGTCCCGGCCTCGGCATCACGCGGTCCGACGATCGCCAAGTAGGGCACGCGCTGCTCGGCAGCGGCACGAATCCGGCCTTGCAAACGCTCATCGGAGGCATCGAGCACCGAGCGCACCCGCGCGGCACGCAGGGCTTCATGCACTTTGGCCGCATAGTCGGCACTGCGTTCGCTGACCGGCAGCACGCGAATCTGTTCGGGGGCCAACCAGGTCGGAAAGGCCCCGGCGAAATGTTCGATCAGCACACCGCAGAAGCGCTCCATCGAACCAAAAGGTGCCCGATGGATCATCACCGGTCGGTGTTTCTGATTGTCGGCACCGATATACGAGAGATCAAAGCGTTCAGGAAGATTATAATCGACCTGCACCGTACCGAGCTGCCACTCCCGGCCAATCGAATCGCGCACAACAAAATCGATTTTGGGGCCATAGAAAGCGGCTTCGCCGGGTTCCTCGGTGAAGGGCACACCAAGCGTGCGCGCCGCCGCGCGACAGGCCTCCTCGGCCTTATCCCAGACTTCCGGCGCGCCGGCGTATTTGCCCGAATCGGAATCGCGCAAGCCGACTCGAACCCGATAGTTGTCGAGGCCGAGCGTGCCGAGCACCTTGCGCACCAATCCAAGACAGCCACGGATCTCCTCGGCGACCTGCTCCTCGGTGCAGAAAAGATGCGCGTCGTCCTGGGTGAAGCCGCGCACCCGCACCATGCCGTTCAATTCACCCGATTGCTCCCAGCGATAGACCGTCCCGAATTCGGCGAGTCGCACCGGCAGATCGCGGTAGGAATGCGGCCGGCTGGCGAAAATGCGGATATGGTGCGGGCAGTTCATTGGCTTGAGCAAATAGCCGTCAACTTCACCGGCCGTCAGTCGACGCGAGAGCTCGGCGCAGCTCGCACCCTCCTCTGCCAGCCCCGTCATGGTCTCGCGCTCGACCAGGGGCGGGTACTGTGAATCCGTGTAGTACGGATAGTGGCCGCTGGTGCGGTAGAGATCGAGCTTGCCAATATGCGGCGTGAAAACCTGTGAATACCCCTGTTGGCCAAGTTCGTCGGAGATGAAGTTCTGCAGCTCCTGGCGCAGCGTCGCCCCTTCGGGAGTCCAGAGCACCAGTCCCTGCCCGACCATATCGTCGATTACAAAAAGATGCTGCTGGCGGCCGATCAC
>VFKT01000231.1 GCA_009885395.1 Deltaproteobacteria bacterium
CGCCGATCTGGTGGTCTCGTCCCTGCTTGCCGTCAGGCTCGCTATTTTCGGCCTCTGACACAGGTGCCTCGGCGGGGGCCGGGTCGCTCAGACGTGGCCGGCGAGCGTCCGTAACGCGGTCAACGCGCCGTCACTGTGGATGCTCATATCGAACTCGCTCTCAAGCACCTGTCGCACCACGCCCTCGCCGTCGATCACGAAAGTCACGCGACGCGCCGGCATCCAATCGCCCAGCCAGTTGCCCAAGCGTGCGACGCCAAACGCCTTGGCAATCTCCCCGCCGCGGTCGGTAATGAGCGGAAAGTTCAGGTTATGCCGACCTCGAAAGCGCCCGTGCGCTTCCGCCGAATCCATGCTGACGCCCACCACCGCACCCCCCAATGCCGCGATCTCGGCGCCAAGGTCGCGGAAGGTACAGGCCTCCCGGGTGCAACCGGCGGTATCGTCCTTCGGATAAAAGTAGAGCACTAAATTACGGCCGCGGAAGCTATTTAATGAAATTGGCTCGCCGGTATCGGCCAGAACCGAAAAATCGGGGGCGTTTTCACCTGCTCGAAGCATAATCTTTCTCCTTCACTGTCAATCCTCCAGATAGCCGAGCTGTTTCAGCTCGCGCCGCAACCTGGCGTCGATCGCAGGCTGCCTGAATTTCTTTTTTGCCTCTTGTTGATCCTGGAAGCTGTCGCACCAAGTCGGTTCTCAATCAAGGCAGTCAACTCGGCAACCACGCCAGGCCGGTCGGCGGCGAGGTCATGGCGGGCACCCGGGTCTGTTTCGAGATCGAAAAGCTGCATTCGACCCCTCCGCCGATCGACCATGAGTTGGTAGCGCCCGCGGATGACGGTCTCGGCGGCGCGACCCGCGCCCGATTGGGCGTAGGCCGGTCGTTCCGGATCGAGGTGTTGTCCGCGGAGAATCGTCGCCGAGAGATCCTGCCCCTCTGCATCCGCGACCCGAGGCAGGCCCAGCAGACTCCGGATCGTCGGTAGCACATCCAATAATTCAACCGTGCCTTCGATTTGTTGCCCGCGACCGCCCGGCAACCAGAAAGCCAGCGGCACATGCAAATTGGGTTCCAGAAAAAGCTGTTTGTGACCAAATTTTCCGTGTTCAAGAAACTCCTCGCCGTGATCCGAAACCAGCACGACCATGGTTCGTTCGAGCAGTCCCCTTTGCGCCAACCCATCAAGGAAGGCCCCGAGTGCATCATCGGTTTTGCGAATGCCGGCATCGTAGCGTGCAACATACTCACGCCTCTCCGACTCGGGCACTGGCACACCAGACGCTTCAAGGGCGCGAAAATACAATGCTCCGAGATCGATCCCGGAAAAACGATCCGAATTCCCAAAAAGCGACGTGTAGCGGGCATCATTGGTGTAGGGGGTGTGGATCCCGTAGCTGTGTAGAAACAGGAAAAAAGGCTGTTCGTGGTGCTCTTCAAGCCAGAGCTGTGCCCTTTCGGTCAGCACATCGATTCCGACGCGTCTGTCCTCGTAATGATCGAACCCCTGCGCAAAGCCAAACGTCCGGCTCATATTGCCGCCATCGACGAAGCCCCAGGTGGCGTAGCCGGCCTGGTCAAGCTGCTCGGCAAGTGTAGACGCTTCGTCCCGAAGCTGCTTCCAGACCACGACCGACGAAGGGTAGCGCGAGGTGAAGAGCGCGGAGTGCGACGAAGTGGTGCTCGGGGCCTGCGCCACTGCGCCGCGAAAGAGCGTCGCGTCGCGCAAGAACGAATCGATCCGGAGCGTGGTTTGACGCTCGTAGCCAAAGGCACCAACGTGCGCCGCGCCCAATGTATCAAGTGAAATCAGGATTATATTATTGGGCCGGGCCGAATCGATGAGGCCACCCCGCACCGCTATCACCAATGCGACGACCACCAGCGCGAGCGCCAGTCCCCGCAGCAAGGCCCCGGCCCGATTGGCTGCCCAGCTTCTCAACCGATCAAACATCGACGACATCACACGAGCCTCAGGCGGTTTGACGCTGCATCAAGCGACTTCATCAATTGAACGGCGACGCGCGATCGTGATGCCATCGGACACCGGCAGCATCACCGCCTCAACCCGGGTGTCGGTAGCAACGTGTCGATTGATAGCGCGAATCGCCCGCACATCGTCTTCCTGACGGTTGGAGTCGATCACACTGCCGCCCCAGAGGACATTATCAAGCACCAACAAGCTGCCCGGGTGCAGGCGCGATCTTCAGGTCGATGCGCTCGGCCACCAAAGCCCGCTGCCAGGCCCGACGAGCGATCGCCGTCCAGTCTTCGCTCACATCGCAGCAGAGCAGCCGCCCCCCGGGCGCCAACCCACGCGCGATCGCGAGCGCGCTGAGTCCGGTGAAAGTCCCGACCTCGACCGCGTTGCGGGCCGAAACCAGCCGCGTCAGCAGCCCCGCCTGTTCCTCGGCGATCTGCATCATCGAAATCCCGCCCAAGGCGCGGGTCTCGGCGATCAACTCGGTCATCACCGGGTCGCGTGGACTGCAATGCTCCACGACGTAGGCGTGAAGCTCTTCTTCGATTCCGCTGGTCTCTCCCGGCATCAGACGAATCGAGCAGACCGGCGCGCAGAGTCAACTGGCGACGGCGATCGAACGACGCAGATCAAGCTTGCTCAAAACCACCGGGACCAAGGTCCTTGCCGCCACCAAAAAGCTGTGGCACTCCTGGTCCAGAATAGGAACCGGACTGCTCCAGCGTATCCGCATCGAGGAAGGCAAATGCGGTGGCCGGCCCTGCATCCGTGGCAAACGCATGCGCGTCACCGACCTGCTCGGCCTCCTCAGCGTGGAAGCTTTCTCTGATGAAATTCTCGAGGATTATCCCTTTCTCGAGCAAGACGATATCCCCGCCGCGATAGAGTACGCCGCACGGCAGACGGATCACGTTGTCCTCCAGGCCTCGTGAAATTACCGATCGACAACCAGCTTCCCGCCACTCTCGAGGCCGGCAACCGCGTCGTAGATATGCGCTGATCGGTCAGCCCCTGAGATCGAGGCTCCGGCGCCGGAACACCTTCGCTGCCACGCTCGGCCGATCGGTCATGATACCGTCGACGCCGAGATCAAGCAGCCGTTCGATCTCGGCCGCTTCGTCAATCGTCCAGATATGAACCTCGAGTCCGGCGGCGTGCATCCGTGCCATGGATTCTTGCGTGACGACAGGATTGCCGGCGAAATCGGGCGGGATCTGGAAGGCCAGGCCCGGCGCCTGCCAGCGATCGATGCGGTTTTCGGTCCAGGCCGCGATAAACCCGAGAACATCTCCCACCGACGCGCCGGTCGGGCCGCCCGGGTCACGGGCTCGAATCTCGGCCATGATATCGTCATGCTCGGCGGCCAGCAGGACGCGCTGGCGCGCACCGTGGCGTTCGAGCAGATCGAAGGTGGCCTGCACGATCGCGGGCTCGCCCTGTTTGATCTCGACATTCAGCGCAACCTCGGGGAATTGCTCAAGGACCTCGACGAAGGTCGGGATACGGAGGCCCCGCCCGGCGAAGGGCCGACTCGAATCGGCGGCGATAAATTGCGCGCCCGCATCGAGTTGCCGCAACTCGGCAAGCGTTCGCCGACGAACCTCACCCGTGCCATCGGTGGTGCGTTCAAGCGTCGGATCGTGGATCACGACCAACTCACCGTCGGCGGAGGCATGAATGTCAAGCTCAAGCCGATCGCAACCCTGCGTCAGACCGTTCTGAAAGGCTTCGAGGGTATTCTCGGGGGCCTCCAACGAGCCACCCCTGTGCGCGAAAAGCCTCGGCCTCGGACCGTCGATGTAGCGCATATGCTTCCCCTAACATCGGGTCCGGCTGCCGCACGGGGACGGGGACGGGGACGGGC
>VFKT01000121.1 GCA_009885395.1 Deltaproteobacteria bacterium
AGCCGATCTGCGTCCGGGAAAAAACAGGCCGCTACTATGAGCGGCCCGCGCTCTCGGGCAAGGAATTTTGGCACAGATGTGGTGGAGCGGGCGGCGAGTCTTGCGGCAGGTGCGGACGGCTGCTAGTTTTCGCGCCATGAACGCCCTTGCCGCCCCCCCGCCGGAAATCAGCGTCGAGGAATATCTCGCTGATGAAGTGTTCTCCGACGTGAAGCGCGAATACCTCGACGGAGTCGTCTATGCGATGGCTGGGGCGAGTGAGGCGCACAATCGCATTGCGACCAAGCTCCTCAGCATGCTGGACGCACGCCTGCGCGGCAAACCTTGCGAACCTTTCGGCTCGGACATGAAGGTGCGGCTGCATCCGCTCGATACCACTTACTTTTACTACCCGGACGCCATGGTGGCCTGCGATCCGACGGACAGTGGGCACGGCTGGCGCGAGCGGCCGGCGGCGCTTTTCGAGATCATCTCGGAGGAAACGAGGCGCGTGGATGAGCGGGAAAAGCGCGTGCCGTATCTCCAGCTTCCGAGCTTGCAGGCTTATGTGCGCATCGAGCAGGCGCGGCCCGAAGTGGTGGTGGATCGGCGCACGCCGGAGGGCTGGAAAAGCGAACGCTTCAGCGGGCTCGACGCGGTGGTGCGGCTGCCGGAACTGGGGATCGAACTGCCGCTCATGGAGTTGTTCGAGAGGGTAAAGTTTCCGGGCTGAGTCGGGATGCTTTTCCCCTCGCTGCAGGGCTTCGAAATTCGGCTCCTCCCCAACCCCCGTCTTAACCTCGACAATATCCTGTAGGGCGCTTTCGCGCTGGCCGGCCGGCCGCTGGAGCCACGCCGCCGCGCAAGGTGTTCGCCTTTGCTCGCAACGCGACAGGAATTTTCAGCCCAGCGTGAACGCGTCCTGGATGAGTTGCTTCTGCTCGCGCTTGTGGTTGCCGAGGGAGCCGACCGCGGGGCTGGCGCTGCCGGCGCGACCGGCGTACCAGACGGCGGTTTCGAGCATGCGGCGGAGCTGCCAGCCGATGAAATTCCACGCGCCCATGTTTTGCGATTCCTCCTGGCACCAGACAAAGGTCCGGGCATTGGGGAAGCGGGCGATCTCGGCTTTGAGCTGCACTTCGTCGAGCGGGTAGAGCTGCTCGATGCGGATGAGCGCGATGTTGGCGATCTGGTTTTCGTCCCGGAATTTCAGGAGGTCGTAATAGACTTTGCCGGTGGAAAAGATGACGCGCTTGACCTTCTCCGGCTTGTCGGGGAGCGGGCCGGGGAGGATTTCGTGGAAACGGTCATTGGTGAAGTCCTCGACCTTCGAGGCGGCGGCTTCGAGGCGCAGCATGCTCTTCGGCGTCATCAGGATGAGCGGCTTTTTGAAAGCGCGCTTCATTTGCCGCCGCAGCACATGGAAGTACTGCGCGGGCGTGGTCAGGTTGCAGAC
>VFKT01000292.1 GCA_009885395.1 Deltaproteobacteria bacterium
GTGATCGCGGCGACGGCGGCCAGTTCAGTCCAGCCCTCAAAGATCGGCAGGGTCGGGAAGGGTACCCCGTAGAGGTGGTCGCAGACCCAGACCGAATCGAAGCCAAGGGCGTCGAACTCGAGTGCGGCTTCGCGGGCCTGCGGCCAACTGCGTTTGATCTGGGGAAGGGTGACTCCGAAATGACTGGGCTTGCTCACGCCGCTTCGCCTGCCGGAAGGGGTTGCGCCGCGCAAGCTCGCGGCATCCGGGCTGGCTGCGGCCCGTTTTGGGCGAGGATCTCGAACACCCGGCCAAGTTCTGCTGTGCCGGGGGCCGTCGACAGGACCCCGAAATTAAACTTTTCCTGAGAAATTAAACGCACGTCCCCACGTGGTAGAGCGATGCGGTGGCAGAGGAGACGGGGACCAAGACGGGGGCGGTAGTTGTTGTCACTCTGGGGCAGGCGGGAGGGGCGCTGGTCGCCTTTTGCGCGGGTCGGCCGGTTGGCAGCGCCGTCGAGGCCGCGGCCTTGGCGAGGGCGTGTGCGGCGTTGCCTGTGCTGGGCGCGATCTTCGGCTGGATGGCCGCCTACGCCGGCGACTGGGTCGGTCAGAGGTCGACGCACGAGATCGGCGCGGTGGTCACACTTTTATTGCTGATGATTTCGAGCGGCGGTCGTTTTCTGCGTGATCTGGGTGGCGTTGTCGGTCACGCGACCGGCTCGCCGGCTTTTGCCCGATTGGTGCCCGCTCTCGTCTTCGCGGCCGAGGGGATCGCGATTGTCGAGTTGCCCGACGGGCTGCGGACGGTCGCGGTTGTGCTTGCCGCCTTGCTTGGTCGCTGGGCCTTCGTCGTGCAGGGCTATGGCTCGTTGGTAGCGTCAGGCAATGCCAATACGGCGGTGCTGGTGCGCGGTCTTGAATTCCGCGAGTTCGGCCTCGCGAGTGTCTCGGCCATGGCTCTCGCGCTGGCGGTCTCGGCACCGCTCGGGCTGCTCGCGTTGATGCTGGTGGCGGCGCTGGCGATCGGGTTTCGCATCGCTGTGCATCGGTGGCAGGGTGGGGTCAGTCTGGAAACATTGGGGGCCGGTGCGGCGGTTGGCGAACTGACCCCACTGCTCTTTCTCGTCGCTCTCGCGTATCTGCTCGGGGCGTCCTGAGAGCACGACGGCTGCACGCTGCAAACGGAGAGGGGACAGGCGATGCGTTTCGTTCTTGCGATCGATCAGGGGACGACCGGCAGCGCCGCGCTGGTGGTTGACCAGCGCGGCCGGGTTCGGGGGCGGGCGTATAGCGAGTTCACCCAATACTTTCCGCAGCCCGGTTGGGTCGAGCACGACGCCGACGAAATCTGGCGGGTCGCGTTGCGCGTGATGCGTAGCGCTTTACGCAATGCGGGCGTGGCCGCCACTGATATTGCTGCGATCGGCATCACCAACCAGCGCGAGACCACCGTTGTTTGGGATCGCCGCACCGGTGAGCCGCTGCATCGTGCCATCGTTTGGCAGGACCGTCGCACGGCCGATGCCTGCGATGCGTTGCGCGACGCCGGCCACGGTCGAGAGGTGACGGCCCGTACCGGGCTGGTGCTCGATTCCTATTTCTCGGGCACCAAGGTTGGTTGGTTGCTTGATCATGTGCGCGGGCTGCGACGCCGGGCCGAGCGCGGCGAAATCGCTTTCGGCACGATCGATTCTTGGCTGGTCTGGAAGCTCTCGGGCGGCAAGGTCCACGCCACCGACCACACCAACGCCGCTCGCACGCTACTCTATGATATCCATCGCCGACGCTGGTCGAAGGAACTTTGTGCGCTGCTCGCGGTTCCGGCGGCCATGCTGCCCGAGGTGCGCGCCTCGGCGGGCGAGTTCTGTCACACGACGCCGGCTCTTTTCGGTGGGGTCTCGATCCCGGTCGCCGGTATTGCGGGCGACCAGCAGGCCGCTCTCTTCGGTCAGCTTTGCGTCCAGCCGGGCATGGTCAAGAATACTTACGGGACGGGCTGTTTCGTCGTCATGCCCACCGGTGACCAGCCCGTGCGCTCGCGCAACGGGCTTTTGACTACGCTCGCCTGCGGCGCCGGGGGCGAGCCCATCTATGCGCTTGAGGGGTCGATCTTTGTGGCCGGCGCCGCCATCCAATGGCTGCGCGACGGCCTTGGTATCGTTAAAAAAGCGGCTGAAACCGAGGCGCTGGCACGCAGCCTGCAGGGCAACGATGGGGTCTACCTGGTGCCGGCCTTTGTCGGTCTCGGCGCGCCGTATTGGGATGCGCACGCGCGCGCGACGCTTATCGGCTTGACAAGGGGTAGCGGCCGGGCCCATCTGGCGCGGGCCGCTCTCGAGGCGATCGCCTACCAGACCCGTGAAGTGATCGAAGCGATGGTCGCCGATCTCACTGCCGCCGGAGGCGGTCGGCCACTGCGCCTGAGCGAACTGCGCGTCGATGGTGGTGCTGCGGCGAACGATTTTCTGATGCAGTTCCAGGCCGA
>VFKT01000302.1 GCA_009885395.1 Deltaproteobacteria bacterium
ACCCGGTAAGAAGCGCCTGCGGCACAGCATAGCCGCCGGTACCATCGTAGAGAACCGCCGTCAGGAGTGGCGCCGACGCCGCCGCAACGTCGTAGATGATTTTGTAGGCGCCAAGGATCTTGCCCAGATCGCGACGCCCGAAATAATGCACAGAAAGAATGGGGATCGCCGGCAGCAGACCGCCATAGCCGGCACCAAAGAGCAGCAGGGAGACCACCAGCAGGTCGGGATCGCGCGGTACGAGCAGCAGGATCGGGTAGCCGACACCGATCAGGACGATGGTCATGATGGTCAGCCTGCGGCGGTCGACCCGATCGGCGAGCCAGCCAAATATAACTCTTGACACAGCCGCGACCAGAAAGAGGAAGCTCTTGTAATCGGCTGCGGAAACCGCGTCTAACCCGAGTTCGCGCAGAAACACCAGAATATGTTTGTTATGCGAATAGCAGGGCATCCCGCCAAGAAAGATCACCGCGGCCAGCGCCCAGAAGGTGCGCGAGCGCAAGGCCTCGCGCACCGGAATCCCGGCGGTCGAGGCGGCCGGAATCAAGCCGCCGGCCGACTCGGCGTCGGCAGACCCATAGGGCTGCAAGCCGAGGTCTTCCGGCCGATCGCGCACCACCAGCCAGGTGACGAGCAGCGGCGGCACGGCCGCAACCAACGCCATCCAGCCAAGCGCCGAGCGCCAATCGCTGGCCTCGATCAAGCGCGTGATCAGAGCGGGCGACAGTGCCGCACCAAAGGCGGTCGCGCCAAGAAGAATCCCGTTGACCAGTCCGACGCGGGCATGAAACCAGCGCGAAATTAGTACCTGATTGGGCAGGATCGTCACCCCGGCCAGGCCCACCCCAATGAAAATGGAAACTACCATGTACTGCAGCGGAGTCTGCACGCGAGTGAAGGCAAAGAGCGCGACTCCCTGCACCAACGCCCCGGTCGCAAAGACGATCCGGATCGGAAAGCGGTCGATCAGGGCGCCGACCAGCGGACTCAACACCCCCACCGTCAGGATGATGATCGATGTCGGCAGGAAAATCGTGGAGCGGGACCAATCGGGAAAGGTCTCGATGATGTAGGGGTAGGTCGTGGTGATCGCGAAAATGCCGAAGCCGATACCGAAGAGTTCGATCACCACGCTGGCGGCGAGAACCCACCAGCCATAGAAAATGGGAACACCCCGGGTCGCTGTCTCAGTCCGCATCAGCACGCACCCGATGACACGGTCGCGTTCGCCGCGCGAGCACGACTCCTTCCCCGCCATGGCGGCCGCTCCGCCCGGTCGATGCTGCTCAAGGTCCAGACGTAGGTCAGACCCTCTTCGCCCTCCCGCCGCGGCGGCCGCTCCGCCGGGGGCTCAGCGTGGTCGGGCAACACCCCAGGTATTCCAGGTCGCGATACGCGGACCGGGCAGATACATCGAGTCGAGAGTCTCAATTTTAAAATCCGCTTCGGCGAGAAGACTCGGCACGTCGCGCGTCAGATGACAGCCGCCGGCAATCTTCTTCCAAAGCGGCTCGATGCGACGCTGCCAGCGGGCGACGCCCGGGTCGGGGGCGCGGCCATGCTCGACGAAATGCAAGGCCCCGTCCGGGCGCAGCACACGCCGCATCTCGGAAAGCGCCCGTGCGATCTCTGGGATGGTGCAAAGCGTGTAGGTCGTGACGACAGCGTCGATCGATCCGTCATCCAGCGGAATCGCCTCGGCCCCAACCTCCAGCAGTTCAAACGGCAAGCCGATCTCCTTCGCCCGCTGGCGCGCCTGCGGCGCGAGTTCGCGTGAAGGCTCTACCGCCCAGAGGCGCTCGAGGCGATCGCGATCGTAAAATGCAAGATTTAAACCCGAGCCGACGCCGATCTCGAGCACCCGGCCGGCGGCTTTCGGCACCACCTTGCCACGTTGGCGCATGATCGGCGGCTGTCGCATCGAGATTTCAATCAGCCGCGGCAGAACGAAGCGATCCCAAAGACCCATTTTTATCACCTTCTCCCGGAAAGATCGATGGTTGCGAGGGCGTGCGGTCGAACATCGAATTCAACCACGCCATCGTCGCCGATCGGGCAGACGTCTCCAGCCGGTGTCTCATCAAGGCGCAAGCGGCGCCAGAGCGAGACCGGCAGCCGGGTCGTCAGTCGCGCCCGCAAGATTTGGTCGGTCGGGTTGAGTAGGCGCAGCACAAGACCCGCTCCCTCCTCGAGAGGCTTGAGCGCCTCAAGGCGAAGTTCAGTCGGGGCAAGCTCAAGCAGCCCCACTTCCGACTGGCTCAGCGGAGCCTCACCCGCAACGACGGCTTCGAGTCCAAGTTCAGCCGCACGCGCCTCGTTCCAGGCTCCTGCCGGCAAGAGGCGGATGGCCGCGCGCACAGGGCCCAAACATTGCGCGTCGGGCGTCAAAACGATCGGCCCCGCTGGCATCGGGCGACTGACGAGGTCCATCCGCGCCAACCAGCCCACGCTGCGCACCAGCGTGAGGGCCACCTCTCCGGCTTCGCTCAGCTCGGCTTCGACCAGGCCCGGTGCTGCGATCAGCAGGCCGCCGCATTCGACAAAACCCGCCTGCGCGAAGGTGCGAACCGGCGCCTGGACCCAGCCCTTGACCAGCGGGACGCCCGCCCGCACCGGGACGACATCAAAGGTCGTCGCCGCGCGGCCCTCGCTGCCGCCTCCGGTCGGAAAAAGCAGGCGAAGGCGGTGGTCCCGCGCCCGGTTCTCCAATTCGATCTCGAGATCGATCCGTTGCTCGCCGGATACGACACGCGCCACGACGCGCAAATCCAGCTCGACCAGTTCGCCCGAGCGCGCCGAGCGCGTCTCGTCGAGACCCGCCGGAACGCGCCAGCGCCGGCGAATCTCAAGTTCCGAAATTCCGCAAGCGTGCCGCCGCCGTTCGACCTGGAGATCGACCAGTTCGGGCGCGGCACCATCGACCGGGTCGAAATCATAGCTGTCGCCCCGATCGCCAAAGTCTTCGATCCCGGTCAGCCCAGTCCACGAATTGTTGCCCAGGTGGACCGTGAGCGTGCCATCGGCATCCACCGTGACGCCGCAAACCTCGTCTCCGATCGTTCGTTCCTGATCGATCTGATCCGGGTTCTCGCCAGGGGAAGGCTCAAGACGAACCCGCCTCCAGCCAAAGGCCGGAACATCGCGCACGACGAACTGCACAGAACGGGCCGGGATGTCAGCGTCGAGCTGGACACCACCGGCCTCGGCATTCGGCACCAGGCGGGCTGCCACATCGGCCACCAAAAAACCTGGGGCACGCAAGGCCGCCGCCAGCAGAGGATGGATCTGGAGCGCCCGTTCGTGCTCACCCCGGGTTTCGAGCCACATATCGGGGTCGAGCCGGAAGGTGACGACACCGCTCGCCGGCGCGGGGTTGGGGTTGAACACCGCCAGATCCAGTCGGGCCGACCAGGGCGTGCGCCGGATCGCGCCCAGTCCGGCAATCTGCTCGAGGCTGCGCCGCGTCGTCTCGCGCGCCAACTCGAGCGCGCTCGCGTAGCGGGCGTCACCCTGCCGATGAACCTCGTCCAGCGAACAACCGCAGATCGAGTCATGTGCCTGATTTGCGAGCAAGGCCCGCCAAGCCCGGCGCAGCGCCGGGCGCTCGTCGCGCAAGCCGAGCAGGCTTCCGACGGCCGCAAAAGGTTCCGCCCAACCGAGCAGCAGGGCTTCCACCCGGCGGTTCAGGAGCTTCAGCGGCGTTCGCGTCGACCAGACGCCGGGCAGCAGATTGGCAATCCGACCGCCCAGCAATGGACCCCGATGCCGCGCCCTACCGAAATCGAGGCCCTCGACAAAATCTTCCAGCAGACCGCGCCGTACTGTCCAACCCGTCATCCGGCGCAGTACCTCGAGGCCGGGGGCAAGGTGCTCCTGAGGTTCGGCGTGGTCGATGCCGTTCATGAAGAGCACCCGACCATTCGGCGTCGCGGCCACCAACTTCCGGCCTAGTCCCTCCAAAAATGCAGCCGAGGAGACCGAATCCGTCGGCAGCCCGCAAGCCCCGAAATAACCTTCGCCGAGATGGTGCACGCCGATCGCACTGCCGTCGGGGGCCTCCCAGGTCCATTCTGCGCCGAGTTCATCGATCTCATCACCCAAGCCCCGCCAGAAGACGAAGGGGCCGAGACCAAAACCCGCAAAGAGTTGCGGCAATTGGGCCGGATGGCCGAAGGAGTCGGGGGTGTAGGCGATCGTCGAGACACCACCGAAGGCAGCACCCACGCGGCGGCCTTCGAGCAGATTCCGCACATGGGTTTCACCCGCGGGCAGGATGGAATCGGGTTGCACATACCAGGGCCCGATCGAAATCTTGCCGGCACGACAGGCCGCGTCAAGCTCGGTACGCCGATCCGGCCTGATTTCGAGATAATCCTCCAGCACGATCGTTTGGCCGTCGAGCAGAAAACGGAATCCCGGATCGGCAGCCACCAGATCGAGCACCCGATCGACGGTATCGACCAGCCGCCCGCGAAAGAATTCGAAGGTGCGATAGCATTCCCGATCCCAATGGGTATGGGCGACGAGAACGCAATCCATGATCAGGTCAATCCGCCGTCGAAGACCACAGTCGCCCCGTTGATATAGCCGCCGCGGGGAGAGCAGAGGAAGAGGCAGGCATCCCCCACCTCCTCCGGCTGTGCGAAGCGCTTCAGGGGAATCATTCGCGCCAGCTTCTCTTCGTTGGCCGGGTCTCCACCGGCAATGTACTCGCGCCACATTTCGGTCACCACATGCCCAAGAGAAAGGCAATTGACGCGGATCTTCGGGCCCCATTCCTTGGCCAGCGATTTCGTCAGATGGTTGAGCCCGGCCTTCGCTGCACCATAGGAGACGAGCGTCGGTGAGCCGCCCTGCCCCGACGCCTGACTCGAGATATTGACGATCGAACCGCCGCTTTCCTGGGCGATCATCTGGCGATGGGCGCGCAGGGCGAACCACATCGGGCCGGTGAGGTTGTTTTCAATCGTCGCCTTATGAAATCGTGGCGAGACCTCGGTGGTGCTGGTGGTCGGGGCACCGCCGGCATTGTTGATCAGCACATCGAGACGACCGAAGCGCTCGACGACCCGCGTCACGAAGCTGTCGATCTGCTCGAAATCGCGCTGGTCACAAACCCAATGCACGGAACGCTCGGCCCCGTCGGGAATCCCTGCCGCGAAAGCCGGCGGCGCGACTTGCCTGCGCGAACAACTCGCGACGCTCGCCCCCTCCTCGAGAAACCGTCGCGCGATGCCAAGGCCCACTCCCCGACTCGCCCCGGTGACGATCACCACCTTGCCTTCAAACTCTCCCGCCATACCTACCCCTTGTCCTGCCCTGTTACCCGGACCTCTCGATTCGCGAGAGCATGCACTCCTCGGAAAGCTTCCGGGATGTCGCTTCGCCTCCTCTTCAACGCAATCGCGCCCGGCGAGTCCAGCCTCTACCGCTAGCGGAGCACGGGCTGCGGCAGCACCGTGGCGCCGCGCATCTCGAAGCGCCATTTCCAGATGGCGAAGACTACCGGGTAGACCACCAACTCGAGCAGGAACGAGGTTGCAAGCCCACCCACCATGGGGGCGGCGATCCGCTTCATCA
>VFKT01000266.1 GCA_009885395.1 Deltaproteobacteria bacterium
ATGATCGCGACGTCGATCCGGTGGGAGCGTGCGTCGGGATGCGCGGCACCCGGGTGCAGGCCGTGGTCCAGGAGTTGCGCGGCGAGAAGATCGATATCATCCACTGGATTGCCGACCAAGCTGAATTTGTCTGTCGGGCGCTGGCCCCGGCGCGGGTGGTCAAACTCGTCATGGACGAAGATGAGCACTCGATGGAGGCGATCGTCCCCGACGATCAACTTTCGCTCGCGATCGGAAAACGCGGCCAGAATGTAGGGCTCGCGTCCCGCCTGACCGGCTGGCGCCTCGACGTGCGTGGTGAATCGGAAGCAGACGAAGAGGTCCGTCGGGCGCGAGTCTCGCTGACCGCCATCGAGGGGGTCAGCGATGTCACGGCCGAACTGCTGATGCAGGCCGGTTATCGCTCGGCCGCCGAGGTTGCCGGGGTGACACCCGACGTTCTGGCGGAGGTCGAGGGGATTCCGATCGAACGCGCTGTGTCGATCGTGGAGGCGGCGGCCCGGGCGGTTGAGGAAGCTGCGGCGGCCGGCTTCGACGAGAGCCTGCTGCCCGAGGGCGAGCCCGATGCTGGCGATCTCCTGGCCGAGCTGCCTCCCGAGTCGACGGAGGGCGTGTGAGAAAGCGCCTGCGCACAAGGATAATTTTGGGCGCCCTTGCCTGGACGCATGGACGCCGTCCCTCGCATCGGCCGCTCCGCCTCTGCGTCGGCTGCCACCAATCGGCCGAAACCGCGCAACTGCGCAGGTTTTCTTGTTCAGCCGAGGGCGGGCTCGCGTGGTGCAGGTTCGGCGGCAGGGGAGCCTGGTTGCATCCACACCCCTCCTGCGCCGGCCGTTTTGCCGCGGCCCGGGGGCCTGTTCGGGGTTTGGGGCGAAGGGTGGACCGTGCAGCGCGCGAGATCTTGATTCAGGATGGATTTACCGGGGAAGAGGGCTGAGCGGGCATGTCGAAGCGTATCCAGGAGCTTGCCAAGGATTGGGGCCTGCCGAGTCGTGAGCTGATCACGCGGCTCGATGCGTTGGGCCTCCCGGGCAAGCGCCCACAAAGTACCCTCGAGGACCACGATCTCGAGCGACTCGCCGATGCTCTCGGCCGCGGTGTGCGACCGGGCGTGACGGTGGGTGAAGAGCGGGTGGTCGAGCGGATGGTTCCTGGCGAGGGGAGCCATGAGGGTGGCGGGACCATCGAAACGACCGTCGAATCACGGGTCACCCGGAACGTCATTCGCCGGCGGGTGCGACGTGAGATTGTCTCCGACTCGGGTTTCGAGGGAACTGGCGATGTTCTTGCGGGGCTTGATCCGCTGCCTTCTTCTGGTTCGAGCGGCGGCGATGCCGGCATGGATGCCCTGATCGGTTCCGACGCGCCCATTTTGTTCGTCCCGGAAGTCTTCTCCTCTCCGGCGGCCGTGGAGCCAGCCCCCGAGGCGGTGCCTGTTGTCGCACCGGCGATTGTCGAGAGCCGAACCGAAACAGCGTCCCCACCCGTTCTGGTAGCGCGCGAGGTTGGGCCTCCGAGCGCGCCGCCAAGCCCGGTTTCAGCAGAGACTGAACCCGCGCCCTTGCTAAGCGAGTCGGCCGCCGGGCCCGCGCCCGCGGCGGCCGAAGTGCGACCGCCAGCGGCCGAAGTGCGACCGCCAGCTGCCGAAGCGCCAGTGGCCATCGTATCGAAACCCGCGGCCGAGCCGGCACCGGCTCCGGTCGTGCGCGTGCGTCGGATCCATGTGGCGCCTGGCTTGCCGAAGCCCGACCCCTCGGCCCCAAGGCTTCCGGACGGCATGCGACGCGTCCAGGTGCTTGGCAAGATCGAACTGAAACGTCCCGAACCTGTTGCGCCCCGGCGTCCAGCAGGGGGCGGCCTGGCCGCACGGCCGGCTCCGGGTGCCGCAGCGCCTGGCGCCGCTGCGCCCGCGGCAACAGACGCCGCGCGCAAAAAGGGCAAGAAAGTCATTCGTCGGCAGGGTCCCTACGATCCCTTCGTGGTCACGGACCGGGGCCGCGGCGCCCGCAGGCCGCAAAAGCGTCGGGTCGCGCCGGGCAAAGATGTCCGACAAACCGAAATCACCACCCCCTCGGCGCGCAAGCGCGTGGTCCGCATGGCGGAGAGCCTGACGGTCGGCGATCTCGCGCGGGCCATGGGGCTGAAGGCTGGCGAGATCATCAAGAAGCTCATGGAAATGGGCGTGATGGCCACCGTCAATCACACTCTCGATCTGGATCACGCGACCCTCGTTGCCTCGGAATTTGAGTACACGATCGAAAGCAGCCAGGTCGATGTCGAGCGGACGCTTGAGGAGACCGAGGCCGAAGAAGAAACGGGCGAACTCCTGCCCCGTGATCCTGTCGTCACCATGATGGGGCACGTCGATCACGGCAAGACTTCCTTGCTGGATGCGGTTCGCACGACGACCGTGGCAGCCGGTGAAGCCGGCGGCATCACCCAGCATATCGGGGCCTATTCCGTTCCGGTCGGCGCTCGTCAGGTTTGTTTCCTGGACACGCCAGGACACGAGGCGTTCACCGCCATGCGCGCACGTGGGGCCAAGGTGACGGATATCGTCGTGCTGGTCGTCGCGGCCGACGACGGAATCATGCCGCAGACCATCGAGGCCATCAATCATGCCCGGGCGGCATCGGTGCCGATCATCGTCGCGGCCAACAAGATGGATCGGCCGGACGCCAACCTCGAGCGCCTGAAAAAGCAGTTGTCCGAGCACGGTCTGGTTGCTGAGGATTGGGGTGGCGACACCACGATTTGTCCGGTCTCGGCCAAGAGCCGCGAGGGACTCGATCATCTGCTTGAGATGATCCTGCTGCAGGCAGATGTTCTCGATCTGCGTGCCCGTCGCGAGGGTCGGGCGCGCGGGCGCGTGATTGAAGCCAAGCTCGACCGGGGTCGCGGGCCGGTTGCGACCATTCTGGTGCAACAAGGCACGCTTCGCGATGGCGAGGCCTTCGTCGTCGGCAATTGGTCGGGCCGGGTGCGGGCGCTCGTCGGCTCGCGCGGCGAGGTGGTATCCACGGC
>VFKT01000243.1 GCA_009885395.1 Deltaproteobacteria bacterium
CCAACACCCGCGCCCGGCAGCGCGCCGGCCCCCGGAGCGCCCACGCCGCGCGCCACGCCCGCGCCCGGTGCACCAACACCCGCGCCCGGCAGCGCGCCGGCGCCCGGCGCACCCACGCCGCGCGCGGCACGGCGGAAGCCGACCTGTGCGGATGCGGTCGTCGCCGCGAGCGCGAGCATCAGGAGAGAACCGGCGAAACCGAAATTCGTCTTTGAAGGCATGATGTCTATCCTTCTGCGGTGCTCGGTCGGTGCCAGGATGGAGCCGATCGGCGACAGCAGCAATGCCGCGACGCTACGCCCTTGGCGCGTCGCTCGCAATCCGCGAAGAGGACCGGTGCGAAAGGAGTCGTGAGATGGACGTCCCCCTCTTGTCGTCGAGCGCGTCGGGCGAGTAAGTCGCGGCAGCACTCGCCGTCAGCTGGCTGCGCCAGGAGACGAACCAGTACCTCTCGGTTCCCGCCGACGTCGCGCGCGGTCTGCCCGAGGACCTGCTGCGCCTGATGGGCTACGCGCGCGGTGCCTAAGCACCGGGCTACGTCGATGACATGCGCGATCCGCTAGACGTCCTGCTCGGGCGAACCGGCCCCGCGGCCAGCGTCGGACTCGGCGACGAACTTCGCCATCTTCGCCGACAATTTTAATTTCGGTTCTTATTGCACGGTGGCGCACAAGTAGCTATTTCGTTCAGGGGCGGGCGACGGGCTGCAGGAAAACCTCACGGATCGGGTCGTCGGATTCCAGGCCGCCGAAACACTGTTTTTGCATTCCGTGGATGTTATCGAGGCCCATGCGATTCGTTTTGGGACTGCTGCTCAGTTGCCTGCTGGTTCTGCCGGTTTCTGCCATCGCCGAGGAGGACGTCACCAAAGAGGATGTCGTCGCTAAGGAGTGGCGCTTCAACTTACTGATGGACGGTTCACCCATCGGCTCCCAGGTGTTTCGACTTTCGCGAGAGGGCCAGCGATCGCGGGTCAGCGTAGCTGCGGACTTCGACGTCAAAATCCTGTTCCTGAGCGTCTACACGTACGAACACCGCAATGAAGAACTGTGGGAGGGCGGCTGCCTTCTCGCGATGAACTCGACTACCGACGACAACGGGGAGGTGTTTCGCGTGACGGCCTCGTCCGTCGCGGATGGGCTCTTGGTGGAAACCCGAGACGGCCGCAAATCCTTGGCTGGCTGTGTTCATTCCTTCGCTTACTGGGACCCCAAACATCTCGGGTCTTCGCGACTTCTCAACCCCCAAACCGGGGAATACGAAGCAGTCCGCTTGAAGGAGCACGGAACGGAGACGATTGCGTTCCGTGGCCAACCTACCACCGCGCGGCGAATTTCCCTGGAAGGCGACAAACTAAAGATCGATCTTTGGTACTCGGACACCAGCGACTGGCTCGCGCTGGAGTCCACCACCAAGAGCGGTGGAAAGCTCTACTACCAGCGACAATAGGACCTCAACTCGCGAAAAGCGGACAGACGGTGAGGTACTTTCGTCGGATCTGCCGACGCTGTTCGGGGAGAGGTCGCTACTCTTCGCCACGTGTCTGGTCGTTGAGGGTCCAGTCCTAGTCGATCCACTTCAGGCTCTGGTCACCGACGCCGTCGAGTTGCGCGGCGATGGTCGTTGACCGGACGTATTCAGCGTTGCCCGCCGATTCTTCGCCACGAGCAGTCAGCGGCGTCATACACAGGAGAACCAGCGCGGCGACGGAGATCGCACGGCGGGCGATCTCTCTCAGCATGCCGCGAAAGACCAGGGAATGAAGAGGGTAGACCCCGTACCAATACAGAAGCCCTGCCAGTCCAATGGGGTCGAAAACGGCGGTCTGGCGAATGAGGGCGCCGTCGCCCGACGCAACCACCTCGAACTCGAGCCACGCGCGGCCGGGAACCTTCATTTCGGCGAACAGCAGCAGTCGGCGATCCGATTCGATGGCTTCGACTCTCCACCAATCCAGAGTGTCACCGACACGCAGCCTCTCGTCATCGCGCCGACCTCGTCGCAGACCGACCCCGCCCACCCACAGGTCGATCGCCCCTCGCAAACGCCAGAGCCAGTTGGCGAAGTACCAGCCGTTTCTGCCGCCGATGCGCCGCACCGGCCTGAAGGCCTTGGCCGTCGTTGTGTTGACGTATGCGGTTCGGGAATCGACCAGGCGATTCCCGAACCGCACCCCGGCCCAATCGCGCGAACTGCCTGCGGCGGACAGGGCATCTGACCACCTGGTCTCGGCAATCTCGGTTTCCTCGTTCACGAGTGCGCTGCGGATGGATTCGGTCAGTCCCACGGGACGAATCGAGAAGAACTGCGTTGCCGAGTGGTCGCGAACCACGGTGGGATGCACGATACTTTCGATAAGCTTGCGGCCGATACGGGCGTAGAGTGGGGTGATGAAACCCAACCACAGGCTGGACAGTTTTGGAGTGAGTAATGGGAAGGGCAGCATCCAACGCCGAAGACCGCGCTGTCGTGCGTACTCGCCCATGATCTCGCCGTAAGACACCACGTCGGCGCCGCCAATCTCGAAGACCCGCCCGTGGTCGACCTCGACGGTGAGCGCGGCAACCAGGTAAGCCAAGAGATCGTTGATGCCGATCGGCTGGGCGGGAACCCGCACCCAGCGGGGGGTGATCATGATCGGCAGACGCTCGGTGAGGGCGCGTACCATTTCAAAGGAAAGGCTCCCGGATCCGATTACTACCGACGCGCGCAGCTCGACCGTAAGAACCGCGCTCTGTCTCAGAATGGTGCCGGTTTCCTGACGGCTGCGCAGGTGGGTAGACAGGTCTTCGGAGTCATCGCCCAAGCCTCCCAGATAAACGATGCGACGAATGCCAGCTTCTTCCGCTGCCGATGCGAAGTTCTGCGCTGCTTGCCGGTCCTGGTCCTCGAAGCTTCCTGACGACCCCATGGAATGGACCAGGTAGAAGGCCATGTCGCAGCCGCGAAGGGATTCGACCAGCGAGGCCCGGTCCAATGCGTCGCCTTGAGCAATCTCCACGTCAGCCGGGGCCCGCGCGGCAAGGAAGTCCGGTCGACGAGCCACGGCACGGACCCGGTAGCCGGCTTCGAGAAGGGGGCGAAGCAATCGGCCGCCCACGTATCCGCTGGCGCCCATCACGGCCACCATCGGCGCAACTCTTGGGAGTGGCGCGATGGGCACGGGCTTGTCCTGCGGATCAGACATGGAAAAGCAGCACCCATGCGCAGGAATCAAGGACCCACGTCTGACCGGCAAAAAGAACACTGCCGATTACGGCGAGTCTCCAGGGTCGCTCTGGCGCCCGAGGTTCCAGTGCAACCAGAGCGGCGATCAATCCGAGCGAGGCAAGACCTGACGTCCACAATCCCAGGACGACCAGTTTCCAGGTGAGCGGCGTGGGCGAGACGATATGGTGAAGCGTCAGCGGCATCCAGATTGCCGAGGGGATGAGGATCATTGCGTAGAGCACGTGGAAGAGGCCAAAACCCCAACGCTTGGCCACTCGGACTCTGTCGGCGTCGACACGAAACAAAAGGAAGTACGTGAACAGGAAGTAGCCGGTCGCGGCCACGAACATCCAGGCCGTGTAGTAGGGGCGCACCGCTTCCGGGACGTCTCCCCAGAGCTTCGCCACCTCCTGGCTGGAGTGGGCCCTGGCGCTGAGGACATAGCTGATAAGCACGGCAGGCCCGATAAGCAGATTGAACAGGGCCAGTCCACGTTGTCGTGCTTTCATCTCGATTGGCTCTCTCTTGTCTCTGCCCTCGGCAGAGGTCTGTTCAGGTAGTGGATGCAGGGCCGGGCGCACGCCTGCCTTTCGCCGGGTTCTACGATCATCCGGTGCGGGGAGGGCGAGGAAGAAACGCGCTCGTCCGAGAGCAGTACGCTTCGTAGTCGGGTTTGTTTTTTCGCAACTGGACTTCCAGCAGGGAAACGCCGGAGACCCGCACCAGTAAAAACGTCATCAGCGCCGGCCCCACGGCCGTCCACCAGGCTCCCGTTGACCCAGCCAGCAGCCACAGGCCCCACCACTGCACGGCATCGCCGAAGTAGTTCGGGTGGCGGGTGTAGCGCCAGAGACCGCGATCCATCGTCCGGCCCTTCGATGCGGGGTCGGATTTGAAGCGTCGGAGCTGCCAGTCGCCGAGGGTTTCGAAAGCGAAACCGACGATCCAGGTAAGCAGCCCTGCTGCATCGAGCAGCGTGAAGTGGTCGGGGCTTTGTGCCGAGATTGCCGCTTGCGTGGGTAACGAGACGATCCACGCCAGCAGGGCCTGCAAGCCGAAGACGGTAACCAGGCTCACCAGTGGGAACTTCGCCCCCCAGTATCGTCTCATCGCTCGGTACCGGTAGTCCTCGCCGTGGCCCAGGTTGCGGGCCGTGATGTGGATGGAGAGCCGGATGCCCCAGACTGCAGTCAGGGCCAGAGCCAGGCAGGCCCGACCGTCGAATCCGTCGGAGAAGGTCCGTGCCGCCGACGCGATCACAAGAAAGGACAGGCCCCAGAATCGATCGACGATGCTCGCATCGCGAAGCAGCAGGCTCGCCACCCACAGCAGGAAGAAAAGCGCCAGTACGGCAATCAGAGTGGAAGTGAACATAACGAAACCCAATCCCGGTTATGCGTTCGCAGTGGAGCGACGCTGTTCGCCGCGCGCGGCCGGTTGGTGCCTTTCGATGAAGCCATCCATCGACTGCCACTGCCTCATCAACCATTCCCGACGTTGGTCCTCGGTTCGCGGAATGTCTTCGTTCCTCACCACGATCATCCGCGCATGGATGGTCGCGCCAACCAAACCGCCGTTGAAGAATCGGTCGAAGGACGCCGAGGCTTCAAAGCCGGTGTGAACGAGGAAAATCGCATCGGCCGTTGGTGCGGCTGCCAGAAGTGCCAAGGATCCCCCTGGACGCGGCGGCAACATGTGGCGCAGTGCCTGCGCTTGCGATGCGGCTTCCAACCGCCCCTGTTCTCGAAGCCGGGAGACGATGCGATTCCTCTTGGACTCGGAGAAACGGGTTCCTTCGGGGTAGATCAGCACGCCGTCCTCTGCCGCCAGATCTCGAGCGAGCCCCGCGACGGCTTCAATCTGAGGGCCGTGGTCTGCCGCTTCCCGCCCCACGAAGACGTTGGGAATGCGGTTGCCCACGATGTCAAGGCAAGGGTCCCACAGCAGTTCCTGCTTGAGCACGTAACGAAGGCGGATGCGGTGGGGAACCGAAATCATCAACGCCGCCAGAATGGTGTCGGCGGTACTGGAGTGGCGGATGAAGACGAGTACTGGTCGCTTGCCGAAATCGTATTGATCGTTCTCTTGCTTCAGGGTGACGCCGAAAATGCGGAAGGCGCCGCGCCCGAGCATCCTGGCCCACCACCACTGCAGGGCCCAGTTCCGCCGCAGGAACTCGGACCGACTCCATTCCGTCCAGACCCCGGCGCGACCCCATATCGCGAGGCTTGCGACAACCCCGGCCAGTTCACAGGCCAGGTACCAAACGAAGAAGACGAGCGTGCGGGTCGCCGTCCATGGCTGCCCGCGTGCGAGGTCGAGAAGCAACGCGAGGGGCATAAGTGCAGGAAAGAGGGTGACGAGACCGGCTAACAACCCGACGTATAGCGGGATGGTGGCGAGGCGACGGCTCCAGCGTTGAAGACTTCTGCTCATGCTTTCTCCCTGTCCGAAGCGGATCGAGCCGGCCGATTATTTAGAGTGCCACCCGCCGGGAAGTGGCGCAAGCGGGATCGGTCAGCGGCTCGGCGCTTCGCACTTCGCGGGGCGATCGCTGTACCCTTGGCGTAGCCGTTTGAGCTGCAACGCCTGCAC
>VFKT01000136.1 GCA_009885395.1 Deltaproteobacteria bacterium
CGGGAGCCCCCTGGCCAGCAACGCCATGCTGCAGAGAGTCGCTAGAATCCAGGTCCTGCCGGGCCGATTCGTACCGTCGGATCTCGCCCGACGGTCTTTCTGAGACGAGATGTGCATCTGTGTTCCTCCTTTGAGGGAACACTTAAACGAAATTGAAAGTCACTTTCAAGTAGATCGAAGAGGAGGACCCGGGCTCAGCGGCTCAGGAAGACCGGACAGCCCACGTTGCGCAGCACGAACTCGGTGGTGCTGCCCAGCACCCACTCGAGAATTCGGGACTGGCCGTGCGAACCCATGAAAATCAGGTCGTGGCCGTCTTCCTTCAGACAGGCCGGAATCTGCTCCCCGGCCTGGCCTGCTTTTATATTGTAGGTGACGTTGATCGAATAGGACGAAAGATAGCGCCTGGCCTGCTCGACGATTTCCTCGCCCTCCTCCTGTTCGCGCGCCACCGTCAAGACGGTCAAGGGCAGAGAAAGTGCCGTGCACAGATTCGCCGCCTCATGCATCGCACCACTGGCCCGTTCGCTGCCGTCCCAGGCAAGCAGTGGCGACTTGACCTCGGCGAAGCTCACCGGCGTCATCAGCACCGGCCGCGAGCATTGCCGCGTCACACTCTCGGCGACACTGCCAAGCAGGCCCGTCGTGAAACGTGCATTCGTGCCGCGGTGGCCCAGCACGAGGAGATCCGCCTCGCGGGCCCCGTCGCAGAGTTCGGAAGCGATCACGCCGATGGTGAGTTTCGAATCATGGCGGACGCCGGCAGTCTCGCATTGGCGCTCGAACGATTCGAGCAGCGTGCGGCCCCGATCCTGCAGCGCCGATCGCATCTTGGCGGTGAAATCCAGGTAGGGCTCGAAGCCCAACGAACCCGAGATGTCGTGGAAGAACGAGCCCTCGATCGATACGATATCAACTATATGAATACCACTCACCGTGGCATCGAGCCGCTTGCCGAGCCACAAGGCATGGCTCAAGGCTGCTGCCGCGTGCTCCGAACCATCGACGCCGACGAGAATCCGTTTGATCATCTCAAAGCTCCTTCGCTGCCTGCGCAGGCCCCCCGGGATGGCCCGCGGAACCAGGCTAGCGGTTGAAGTAGAGATTGCCGAAAAAACCGCGCGGCCGAAAGGGGGGGCCGGAGGCCTTGCCCGCGCTTTACAGGGAGCGACCTGAAGGGCTATCGCGGGGGCAGATGGCGACACGCAGCAGCAGGCGATCCGTAAAGAAACCCGTCGCGGTCTCGGGCCCTCGGCGCGGGCGCAATTCCGCCCAGCGGCTTGAGAAGCTCGAGGCGATCGTCCGCCAGCTCAGGAAGGTGGCCGAAGCGTGTGGGTTTCGCGTCCGACACGAAAAATTGCTCCGCGAGGCCGGCTACACCGTCCGGAGTGGGCGCTGCCGACTCGCCGCGGACGAAATGCTGGTCCTCGACAGCGAACTGCCCCCCGATGCGCGGATCGAGCTGCTGCTCGGTGCCCTTGGCGAGAAGGATCTCTCCTCGGTCGAGATGCCTGACGAAATCCGCCGCCTGCTCAGCCCGGACGCGTCGACTGCGGCGGCGCTTTGACAACCCAAAGCACCGAGTCTAGCCAACCGGCATGACGGCACGCGCCGATCGGCTCGCGGCCTTTCGTCGGATCCTCAAGGAGCGCGGGCTCAAGTCGACGTCGCAACGCGATGATATCGCGCGAATCTTCTTCGAGACCAAGCGCCATATGAGTGTCGACGACCTGTACCGGGAAGTCCGCAAGATCAACCCGCGAGTCGGTTACGCCACCGTCTACCGAACCCTGAAATTGCTGCAGGAATGCGAGCTGGCCGAAGAGCAACGCTTCGCGGACGGCCAGACCCGGTACGAGAACATCAACTCCGGCGAGGCCCACCACGATCACATTCTGTGCGACCGTTGCGCCAAAATCGTCGAATTCGCCGACGACCAACTGGAGCGACTCCAGGAAGAGATCGCGCAGAAGCTCGGCTTCGTCCTCGCTCGGCACCGGCTGGAACTCTACGGCATCTGTCGCCAATGCCGGGAAGGGGCTCCCGGACCGCATTGAACACCGCCGCCTATGGCGGCGGTGTCTCGTCGATCAGAAGTTTGAGCGGGCCTCGCTGGCGCCCGTCGATGCGCTGGATGTGGCCGCCTTGACTGCCCCGCTTCCGTTGGCGGAGTCTGCCTTGTCGCCGCCTGCCGCGGGCTGCGTGCCGCGGCTGTCCCCCAGCAGGGTCCGCAAACGGGCCTCGATTTCGCGCAAGCCCACCTCGATACGCTCGATTTCCGGCCCGACTCCGCGCAGCCGAGCCATGCCCCCGGCGAGGGCTTCATCGATCCGATGCTGGAGCCGCTCCATGCGATCGCGCGACCGGCGCAGCACATCCTCCAGGAGGCGGGTGCCGCGAGCCGATTCCTCGACCACCAGACGCTCGGCCTGATCGCGCACCTCGCCGATCACGGAGAGCCCCTTTTGGGCGACCCCGGCGATTGCATCTCCGCCGTCGCGGACCAGATTCTGCAACAATTCGAGGGAAAGAGGGCTCTGCCGACGCCGTTCACCCTCGAGGATGATCTGCGCCAAGGTGACGGAGGTGAGATCCTCGCCCGACTCGTTGTCGGTGACGTGGACCTCGTCGCCACCCCGCACGCAACGAGCAATGTCCTCGAGCGCGACATAACGGCTGGTCGCGGTGTCGTAGAGCTTCCGATTGGCGTATCTTTTGATGACTCGCTGCATTGGGTAACCTCGATTTTCCCCACTAGCAGCCTGCCCCAAAAGCACCAAGGGCTGCGCGTTCCGGCCGGTTTCGGGGCGCGAACCGTCGCAAGAGCGGGTCGAGCCTACCCGCTAGGAGATCGAA
>VFKT01000068.1 GCA_009885395.1 Deltaproteobacteria bacterium
ACGACGCGGAGGAAGTCGAGCCGGCGGAGCAGTTCGAGGAGGAAGAGGCGGATGGAGGTGGCGTTATTCACTCTGCCTCCCTTTCCGCAGGGTTCGCGTTTTGACCTCGGGCAGTTCTTTGAAGTTCGCTTTGGTGGAGATTTTGGTGCCACTCTTGGATTCGAGTTCGCGGCGGGCATTGCCAGCGATGGTGCCTCCGGCACGGGCGGCTTGTTGGTTGGCGGGAAAACCTCGGGCGTCTTGCTTCTTCGCAATCTCGGCTCGCCCGAAGGCACCGGCCACCACTTGTCCCGTACGCCGCCGCCTCGGTGGTGGAGGCTTCGCCGAGCATGGTGAAGATGAGTTCCAAGTCCGTCATGTGGTCGCGGAGGTTGTCCTTGGGATTCGCGAGCGCTTTGAAGTCTTTGTATTCGGCGGGCGTCATGCCGAAGGTGGCTTTGCTGATTTCGGCGGTGAGGATGGCGAAGTCTCTTTGCTCCTTCACGCCGCGCTTTTTCCATTCGTCGGTCAGTTCATCACGCACCGCGATGCCGCGCAGACGCTTCTCGATCCATTCCTCGGAGTAGCCTTTTTGCTGGTAAATCTCCCGCATCCGTCGGGCGGCGAGTTCGGGGTTTTCGATTTCTTCGAGGCGTTCGTAGCCGACCCTGGCGAGCCAGAGTTTGAACGGCTCCGCTTTCGGCGATGGGATGGACTGGATGAGCCGGAGAAGCTGCTCGGTGTTCGCCACGTCGGTGAGGCGCTGCCGGCCATCGGCGGCGGTCATTTTCAAACCGTGACAATCGGTCACGGTTTGATTTCCCTCCTTTTTCAGACGCTCTTTCAGCTTTCGCCAATAGGCTCCGGGAACGACGCTTCCGGTCAGAACCGCGATGACGTCGGCGATGGCGAAATACCATTTTTCTTCGTCCTTGTTCCAAGCGCGGCGGACTTGTTTTTCTTCAAACAGGATGATGGCGCTCATGGGTGGGAGGGTTCGTCGCGGGTTGCGGTGGTGAATTGTTCGAAGGTCATCATGCCTGCTGGTTTGGGGTTTCGCCGCTCAGCTTTTCAAATGGGGTGGGACATCTGCAGGGATACCGTTTTGTTTTTCGCGAGAACACGAAAATCTGTTCACGGCCTGGCGCGGCCCGGCCTCGCCCAGCCAAGCCGCAGTCGAGCCGGCGGAGCAGTTCGCGGAGGAAGCGGCGGATGGTGCGGCCGTTGTAGCGGAGCGCTGAATCTGATTCCTTCCCCAAGCCATGCCCACAGCCGCCGCCCTTCTGCCGAAAGCTTACCCTGCTTTCGCTATGACCACGCGCTCGCAGTCCGCCGAAAGACCTTCGGGCAAACGCACCGGCCAGGAGCGTTCGCTGCCGTCCACGGTGAAAACGACGGTCGCTTCTCCGGGCGGATGGTCGATGGGCTGGTCGAGCAACAGGAAATCCGGTCCCATCTGCGCGATGGGCAGCGATGCGCCGTTGACCAGCAAGCGCATTTCGACGCGGGTGGAGCAGCCGTTTTGAGCGAAGGAGACGAGCATGGATGAGGAGTTGTTGGAGAAAGCGGAAGCCTATGCGATTGCACGGGGCCTGAAAGTCGCCCGCGGGCTCGGCTTCGGGATTCACGGTATCGTCGTCGCGCTCGAAAGCGAGAACGATCCCGGCCAGACCGCGCTGAAAGTGCATCACTCGGCGGAACCCTATCGGCGCGAGTGCGAGGTGTATGAACGTCTGCGGGAGATGGGTTGCACGAAGGCTCTCGGTTTTCACGTTCCGCAATTCCTGCGCAGCGACGGAGACTTGCTGGCGCTGGAGATGACGGTGGTGGCTCCGCCTTACGTGCTGGACTTCGCGGGCGCGTATCTGGATTTTCCGCCGGAATTTTCGGACGAAATCTGGGCGGACTGGGAGCGCAAGAATCAGGAGCAATTCGGCGCGGATTGGCCGATGGCGCAGATGATTCTCGGCGAGCTGCAAGACTTCGGCATCCACATGCACGATCCGTCGCCGAGCAACATTCGCTTTCGATAAGGAAACGCCTGCCTGGGCGGCGATGCGACCGGTATCGGGTTCGAGAATGACGCGGGGGAAGTCGAGC
>VFKT01000116.1 GCA_009885395.1 Deltaproteobacteria bacterium
GGTCGGACGGGGGCGACGACGGCCCCTCCCCACTTCTTCCCGAGGGCAATCCCGGTGTAATAAAATCCCGTGACCTTCCGGGTGATGCCGATGATGTCGCCGGTCGAGAGCGTGGTCCGATTCTCGGTCCAGAGCGAGCCGTCGAGCCGCGTCATGGTCGGCTGGCCATTGGAACTGAAGTTCGTCGGAGAGTAGAGCATCGTTGAGTTGAAATCGAACGGCCCACTCAAGATGCCGAAGGGTAAAATATTTCAGTTAGAAAATCGCCAAGGATCATTCACGTTCTCTAGATGGAGAGTCACGAAAGAATCGCGATCCGGGCGTGACTGTTCGTGAAACAGGCCGACTGCGTGTCCGATCTCGTGCAGGATCTTACCCACGTGGCATCTCCCTAAATTGAGGACTATATCCTGCGCACCGCCCGCCATTCCCAACATTGATGTGCATGGCGCTGTCTGATCAGGCTCTTCTCTGAAGTGGACAAAATCAACCTCACCGCCGTGCGGCTGGACCCTGACGATGGTGTTTTCGTTCCAGTGCGTCACCGCGGTGCTTGTCCTGCTCTTCATTGTGATCGAAACGCTCGTGTCGATCTCGTACGGGACGGTGGCATTGGGCCAGTTAGCCGTCGAGTTATGGATGAGGCTCCGGCCACCAGGGATAGGAGCCTCGGGTAGCGGGTGAGGTGCCGGCAGCGATGCGCGCGCGAATCTCGCGATCGCCCGCCGCGACATCGGCCTCGGTGCCGAGAATCATGTCGCCGCCCAGCACCGCGAGACCGTCAATCACCTCGTAGGTCGCCTCCATCGGCTTGCCCATCAACGTCACCCAACCGTGCCGCAGATCCCCTTGCCGCCAAGACGGCGCCTCGATCCCCTCGCCGTCGTCGACTCATGTCGGCCCAGCCGTCCGAACTAGCCAGTGTTCTTCCTGTTCCTCACCGGCACGACACCACCGAGCCCGCGCCGTTGGCGGTGCAACCGGGTCGCGCCGGCGGCAGCCCAAAAACCACCTGTGAGCATTCGCCCGGCCCAAAGGCCATGCGAACCGTCAAGGGCAGATCTGCATTGGCCAGCGCCAGATCGACATCACGGCCCCGCAGTTCCACCTCGACTCGGCCGGCGGACCCACCGCGACTCGGCTTGATCTTAACTTGGCTGATCCCACCAATCCCGGTCTTGCTCCTCCACATCCAGCCCGTGCCGCGCTGCATCCAACCCTGCCTCGTCGCCGGATCCACCAGGCCGGGCGGAATCGCCACGCCAAGGCGGGTGTCTTCGTTGGCGTCCTCGATCTGAATGTCCACCCCAAACTCAGCCGGTGACGAAGCCCCCGGCTCGCTCAAGATACCCTCGATCTTGAGGGTCTGCTCACCACCCTCTTCGCTTGCCCGCGCCACCGTCACCTCGGCCGAACTGATCAAGCCCTCGCAGGTCGGGTCTTCCAGAACCACCGACGAGAAATGACTCAGCTCGAAGAAGTAGAGGTTCAGGGCGGTGTCGCAGCAGGCCCGCAACGCCGGGTTGTCGATCTGCACGCCAGGCGTTCCCCAATTCGAGGGGAAACCGTTCTGCCCAATCGCTCCACAACGCTGCTCGGCGCACCTCAAGGCGAGATCACCCTCGTTCTGGGTTGCTGGGTCAAAGAGATGCTTCGGTCGGATATTATTCTCCAGGACGCCGAAGGGGTGGTCGTCGACGCGGCCATCGTTATTGGCGTCGGGCCAGCCCATCGCCACGACCACGGGGGGATCGAATGCCAGACCATCGGGCTCGAAAGTATAGCCGTTCACATACCTGTCGTTGCCGCCGATGAAATTCTCGCGACCGGCCTTGTTCATGCCGGTGATCGAGATCGTCGTCTCGCCAGCGACCGCGCCCTCGGGAATCAGCATCGTCAACAAACCGTCGGCCGACTCCACTTTAGCCTCCCCACCGCCCACGCCGCAGGTCTCGCCAAATTCGTTCACCGAAATCGCGCCTGACCCCGCCGCGATGCAGCACTCCGTTGTTCCCTCGAACTGATCGCAACTGGCCGGCTGGGTGCTCTGATCGAAGGAAGGGCAAGCATCGCAGAGATCGCCGGGGCCGTCCCCATCGCTATCAAGCTGGTCGGGGTTGCAATCATCCGGACAATTATCGCAGGCATTGCCGGCGCCGTCGGCATCCGGGTCCTCTTGGCCGGCATTGGCGATGGCGAGACAATTATCGATCGCATCACAAACGGTGTCGGCATCGCCATCGGGTTGACGCACGTTGGGCGGGCAACTGGGGCTCCCGCCCGGACACGTTTCGGCCAGGTCGCAAACATCGGTCGCTTCGGAACAAACCACGTCGGCTGCCTTGAAGACGTTGGGGGGGCAGCTCGCACTCGCGCCGCTGCAATTCTCGGCGAGGTCGCAGATGCCCACCGCTGGTGCACAGGCAAAAGTTGACGCCTTGAAAGCATCGGTGGGACAGGAGGGACTTGAGCCGTTGCAGACCTCGGCGACGTCGCAGTTGCCGGCCGAGGCTCGACAGCTTGTCCCGCTTGTTTTAACGCGGTCGACCGGGCAGACCGCACTCGAGCCGCTGCACGTCTCTGCCAGATCGCAGCCCCCGGCAACAGCGACTCGACAGTTCGTGGTCACGGGCTGAAAGGTGCATCGGCTGTTGCAGCAGGGCCCGCCGTCACACTGCTCGGCATCCTCTATCCTTCCGTCGCCGCAAGCCGAGAGCAGGTAGCGGGCGGCCGCGACGTTGGCGATGGTTGACGTAGCTGAGAAACCGGCCATGACCAGCTTTCCATCCGGGTAGGGGGCGAGAGCAAATGCCCCATCGGAGCGAAGGTCCAAGTCAAAGGTAAAATCGGTCGTCAGACTCCCGTCGCCCGAAAAAGAAGTATCGAGGGCTCCCGAGTTAAGGAGGCGCGCCAGCGCAAAATTATTTTTGTTTGGTTCGGTTGCAGCAAGCCCACCCACCACGATCCGCCCGTCACTCTGGCGAAAAAGGCCGTAGCCCTCAGAGCGGCTGGAGAAACTGACGGTCTGGGTGCCAGCTGGGCTTAAGAGCAAGCCACCGAAGGTCGTGTCCAGCGCGCCGTTTACTACCCACCGCGCTACCAGGACGGCCCGGCTGCCATCCTTATCAATTCCGGTGCCCGCCGCCAAGAGCAACTTTTGATCCGCCGACCCGAAGGTCAGAGCATTGATCTCGACTTGGTCGTAACCCAAGTTCGTCTTTAAGAAGCCGCCACCAATGAAACCAGAGTCGCTGGTGCCGTTATTAACCAGGGCGACGACCATCGCGCTACTCTTCCCCACCTCTCGACAATTCCCTGCGGCATAGATCCTTCCGTCAGCCGGTCGTACGACAATGCCCCGCAGATCGGCGTCCTTGCATCCAAAAACCTCGGCAACTCCGTCCGAACTGAAGGCCGTGTCGAGGCTCCCGTTAGGCGTGAAGCGCGCGATGAGCACTCCGATGTCTCCATCGATGGAGCCCGCAATCAGGACCCTGCCTTTCGGGTCGGCGGTCAACGCAAGGGCCTCCGTGCCCCGAGGGACGGTTATTTTGCCCGAGTTGGCAAAGCTCGTATCGAGCTCGCCATCCGACTTCAGTTTGCCAAGAAGAAAGTCTTCGTTGCAGCCTCCAGCGAAAACGATACCGGTGTCCTCCACGATCAGGATGGCCCTGATCGTCACCTTTGAGCAGTCACTAAACTTGATTTCCGCCACGCCAAGCCCCTTGAAACTTGCGTCAAGGGTACCGTTTTGCAAGTAGCGAACGACGACGCCAGAATTCCCAAACACCCCGGCGGCAACCATCCGCCCCTCTCGGTCCACCGCGATTGCCCGTGCAAATGCCAGTTCGCCAGAAGTCCCGAAGGTCTCGACCCGCTTGCCGTCGCTACTGAACGAGGTGTCGAGGTCGCCGGGACTTGGCCCGACGGCGAGGGCCTCGCCCGAAACAAACCCGTTAAGCAGCACGCCGAGGAGACCAACCAGCACGATCCGGGCGCGGGCTGCAATGAAAAAACGCCGAGGATTTCCGAGGCGGGCCCAAATGGCTTTGTGATCCCGAGCCGTTGGTCGGCTGCCTGCATTCTCGGCCACCGACATCAGGCTTGCCTCCCAAACCATGTTCACCCTCTCCCGGTTCGTCAAGTTATTCTTCTGCACGATCTTTCTCCTCTATTCCTGTCGACGAGCTGGGTTCCTTGATTGCTTTCATTTTCGACCCCTGATTTCGGTCGATTCCCGGGCTCGCGCTTCCACGCCAACTTCGTCTCTGCCCGTATGCCACACTTCCCCCCGAAGAATCCTCAGGAAACGGTCAAATCTTGGTCAAATCCAGCCAGGGCGCTCGGCACCCGGCGAGACAGGACACCAACCGCCGAGCGCCCTGGGCCGGAGCGAAACACGGTTTCACCTTGCCCAACTTCCGCCTCCAGCAACTCGCCCAGCTCGGAGATCCGGGACTCAGCCTCGGCCCGGTCGTTGGCCGCCAGACGCGCAGCGACGTCGAGCGCACGCGCCAGACTGCCACGCATCTCTTCAAACGCGTGGCTATGGGCCGCCGAGCGGGCCGCTTCGCCCCAATAGAAGATCGCGCGTTGCGGTGCCAAGCCTAATTCAAAATGATGTGCCAGTCGTGCGGCGTGGGCGGGGGCACTCTCGCCCCAATGCTGCTCGATCCAACCGGCAAGTCGGCGATGCAAGCGGGAGCGCCGCGCCACCCAGGGACGCTCGGCCAGCACTTCCTGGACCAAGCCGTGGACGAAGCAGAAACGTCCCGTCAGTTCTCGGTTCGGAAGCTCCAAAATGCCCACTTCCCGCAATAGAAAACCCCGCTTGGCGAGTTGAGCCAGCCCCGCCTCGACCCGCTCAAGCTTGGCTTCGGTCGCCCAGGCAATCGCCGCGGCTTCGAATTCAAGGCCAATTTGCGCGGCGCATTCCAGCCAGACCTGAATTTCAAGCGGAAGCTCGCTCACGGTCTGACTGATCCGCGCCCGCACACTCTCGGGCACAAACGGCTCGATATCCACCACGAGACCGAGCTTTCCCCCCAAGGACATCTGCAGCGCCTTGGTTTCCAGAAGTTCCTCAATCATAAAACGCAGGAACAACGGGTTGCCATCGGATTTGCGGTGGAGCGCTTCGGCCAGACCAGCCGCCAGTTGCGCATCGGGGAAGCGGGCCCTCAGATAAGACGCGCTCTCATCCGGCGAGAAATGACCAAGAGTATATTCTGTGATTCCAGTCTGCGACAACAGCCGGGCACGCAAACGCCGCAATTGGCCATCACCGAGGATGGCGGCGACAGGCTGGTAGGTCAGGACCAGGAGCAGTCGCGCAGACTCGCAACCGCCCGCCAGGCGCGCGCAGAATTTGAGGGTGGCCGAATCCGCGCCATGCAGATCCTCAAGGACGAGCACAAGTGGAATCTCGGCGGCAATCGCCTGCAGCGCCGAGATGAGTTCACGCAGCATCCCTTCGCCCCAAACCCGATCCGTGCCGCCTCCCTCGGGGGGTTCGTTCAGAGCACCCCCCA